>NZ_NHNG01000536.1:0-2230 GCF_002287155.1 Arsenophonus sp. ENCA | reverse complement strand
CATAAACGATTATCTCGTAACAGCCGCTCTTTGTTGATCATTTCAAACCTTTATTCTCTAAGTTAAACCTCTTTTTATTCTCAATAGCGTGACAAAAAATGCAAGTCTCTATTCAGCAACTAGTTTAGTTGAACATTGGAAAAAATGGTGAGTAATCCAGGTCATGATAGTGAATTTCACCACGTTCATGCGCCATAACGACATCACGCGGTAAAATATGTTGTTTAGCATAATGTTTAGCAACAATACCTGCTAATAAATCGCGTTGAGTTGGAATAACCTTACTGTCTTTATTCGCATTCTCATTAAGTAACGAAACATTACTTTGCTCAATTAAGCCGCGAATTTCGTGAGTAAGACGGCTACTTTGTTCTCTGGCAATGTCCCGTTCATGGCGATATTCAATGTAATTTCTGGCCAGATCTTTATAAAGACCCGCCATCAGTTGATTTTCAACTGCATCCTGAATTTCATGAATATCAACGGTTTGGCGGTTGCCTAATTGTTGTTCGACGACTGAGGCGACATCTGCACAATATTGATCATCGCAAATCCCAGTGGCAGTGGCTGCACGCATGACGGCTTCTTTGATCCGATTTTTATCAAAAACGACCTGACAACCATCGCGTTTAATAACTACTGTTTTCACAATAGGCTCCTCCAATTATTATCCACAATTTAATCACAATTAATCAGGTAGCATTAAATTGTGGATAACTTGTCTATAAATTCTATATATAGTACTTTTAAGTATATTAAAGCACAATATATAGTATCTGGATGTTATTTAGCAGGGCTTTTATTGATCTAAAACAAAGAAATTTGATGTTGTTTGCTTTTTAGCTAAATGTTAATAACAACAGAGAGGTTTAAGTTGCTAATTATTTAAAAATCTTTATAGAAAAAGTTTCTATAAAGATTTGGTTAAGTAAATGGTTAAATCACAAGCGTTAGCTAAGTTTGATTAGGCATAATATCAAAGTTAGGGTTTTTATTGACGAATAGCTATCGCTTCAATTTCAATGCCAACATCTTTTGGTAAGCGAGCAACTTCGACGCAAGAACGAGCAGGATAAGGCGCATTATGTTGGTTAAAAAACGCTTCATAAGTGGCATTTACGCTCGCGAAATCATTCATATCTTTAACAAAAACGGTAGTTTTAACAATATTAGCCACACTGAGCCCCGCTTTTTCTACGATAGCCTGAATATTTTTCAGTGACTGTGTTGTTTGGGCAATTATGTCTTCAGCTATTTCACCGGTTTTTGGATCAATCGGAATTTGGCCGGATGTAATAATCATGTTGCCAAGATCAACACCTTGCACATAAGGGCCGATAGCTGCTGGTGCATTTTCAGTTTTAATTTCGTATGACATAAGTTGTTATTTACCTTGTAGTCTAAAAGTTAATTATAAATTTACTACACCACTATTCTAGTGGTCGACATGAATAAGAGGGTTATATAATACTGCATTACATATTATTAATTACCGCATGTCGATCAAAGGTTTTTTCACAATATTTGCATGTCAGAATGACTTCATTATGTCGCTGCTTAATGGTAAAACTGCTACTGACCGGTTCATTATTGCTACGCCAATTCCCAAACGAAATGCAACAAAGTAAATCCTTGGTCATACATAGATAAAATTACTGTAATGACCCCATAAGAGATACTGTTGTATGAAGGGAAAACATTTGAGCTTACATGAGCGTTTTTATATCGAAAAACGAATAATTGACGGTGTTACTCAGGCCACTATTGCTAGAGAATTGGGGCTTTCTCGTTCAACTGTCAGCAGGGAACTCAAACGTAATACTGATCCCGCTTTCCATGGACTTTATTCTTGCAGAAGAGCCGATACCTTAGCGAAAGCCAGACGTCTCAATAAATCTACACGAGATGCATTTAATCAACAAACCCCGCAAACGCAGGATTTTATCCGTAAGGAGCTTGCTTTACATACCTCGCCAGAAGTTATCAGTGGAAGGCTACGTCACGAGTTTCGCACAAAACTAATTTGGGTACGCTAATAAAACACGGATGTGCTCAGCAATAGCATTTTTGATTACGTCCCAATTTTGTTGATAAAGGGTTATTTTTTCAGATATACGACGTTTATGTTGTTCAAACCACGCAGAAATAGCGAGAAAAATATGATTTCTTTGCGCTCGGCTCGTGCGAGCCTGACAGCGTTCAATACCACAATTTTGTTTAACTTCTCGAT
>NZ_NHNG01000445.1:0-2235 GCF_002287155.1 Arsenophonus sp. ENCA | reverse complement strand
AGGTAACCATCTGGGCAGATACCGGTTTTCAAGGTATAGATAAACAGCATCCTAATACACAAATCCCAAAAAAAGGAACTCGAAAAAGACCTTTATCGCCTGAACAAAAACAAGAAAATAAAATAATCTCGGGCATCCGTATTACAGTTGAACACGCCATCGCGGGTATCAAGCGCCTCGGTTGCATGACCCAAATTTTACGGAATCGTAGACCCTTTATTGATGATACCTTCTTACTCCTTAGCGCAGGTCTTTGGAATTTCCATCTCAGAACAGCGTAAAATTTACTTCAATCACCGAAACACCCTTATTTCACTATTAAGCAACACGCTTAATATACGGAGAAAGGCTATCATGTTGAGAAAACGCTGAATACCGATAAAAAACTGTGGGATGTCGCTTTTAAATTGCTAGAAAACCGAAATAACCCACCTACCCCACGTTGCATGATTAACAAAGTCTGGAATTCCCCGTTATACAAAAATCCTACTGTGGTTTAAAAACTAACCGCGAAATACATCACGTTGGCATGGACTCAATATGATTATCGAACTCCCTTTCCCGCCTAGCGTTAATACCTATTGGCGACATAACTCAAAACGTCCCTACTTAAGTGATAAAGCCAAAGCCTTCAAAGCAAAAACGATAAAAATCATTGATGAACTGCGTGAGAAAGCCGGTCATGAAAAATTTCATGGTGAGGTATCTGTATCGATGAAGCTATACCTCCCCAACAAAATAAAACGTGACGTGGATAATTATTCCAAAGGTGTGCTCGATTCTTTAACTGGCGCGAAAGTTTGGAACGACGATAGTCAAGTCCGCGTGATGACCGTTGAGAAGATGGATAACAACGGTGGTGTAAAAGGCGGCAAGTGTGTCGTCATGATTGATGAATATTGTTAAATCGTCGCTGTCTGAAAAAATCATTAATACACCAACAAGGTCAATCACATTTAAAACCCAAGGTAACAACTATGACTTTTTCAAACCAGCCGATATTGGTTAACGGCGACGCTTTGCCATATGTTAAAACACTACCAGACAATTCCATCAACTTGATACTGAGTGACCCACCCTACTACCGTGTTAAATTCTGTGCATGGGATAGACAGTGGAAAACAACCGAACAATATCTAGCGTGGTTAAATGATTACCTTGTTGAATTCCAGCGGATATTAAAACCAAACGGCAGTCTCTATCTGTTTTGTAGCGCAGCATTGGCCGCTGATACTGAAATCATGCTAAGAAATCACATGAGGGTGTTAAATCACATTGTTTGGGCTAAACCGTTTGGCCCGTGGCGGCGACAGAAGAAAGATATGCTCCGCTCATTTTCCCCCAGCACCGAGCGAATATTGTTTGCAGAGCAGTACGGGGCAGAGGGTAGAGTAAAAAATGACGCTGGATATGCATTGAAATATACTGAGTTAAAAAGAGAAGTGTTCGCTCCACTGATTGAATATTTCATCACCGCAAAAAATCAACTCAATATCAAGAGTAAAGAAATAGAAAAGTATATGGGAAGCTACGTGCATCGCCATTGGTTGTCATATTCCCAATGGCAACTTCCCAACAAATCACAATACGAAAAATTGCAGCAATTATTTTTGCAAAAAGCAGCAGAGAAAAAATTAGCGTCGTCTCTCTCCAAAAGTCACCATCAACTGAGTTTCACACACGACGAACTTCAGCATTATTACGGTGAACTGATGAAAAACTATGACGAACTTAAGCGAAAATATGAAAACTTACGCAGACCTTTTTCTGTCACTAAAGACGTACCCTATACCGATGTGGTCGGGTAGCAAGAGCGTATTTCTGCGCTCCCGCCCCCTAAGAGGCTGTCGCAAAAGCTCATGTTATCGATTAAAATTTGCTTTATTCGTTTTAAACGCAGATCTTTTATGACCGTATTTACTCGCAAACTGGAATCGCCTTCTCACACCAAACGTAAGTTTGTCAAAGCGCAAAATCTACCTATCTTGGAGGGTTCTGTTTCCCTTTGCGATTATCTCAAGCAAATTGGTGAACGTAGGGCATTTATTGTCACAGAGATTTTGGATGAACAAGACTGGGTACCTTTCGAACGCTGTTATTCTTCAACAGGTAGAGCGCCGTATTCTCCTCGTTCAATGATGGGAATTTTGCTTTATGGGATCATGAAAGGGCATAGTTCGCTCAGAGCACTTGAAAATCTGGCGCGTTTAGATTTGGGATGTATTTTTGTCAGCC
>NZ_NHNG01000099.1:0-8620 GCF_002287155.1 Arsenophonus sp. ENCA | reverse complement strand
TGAGCAAAAATGGGCGCCGTCACGATAAACGCTTACTCGATAAAGTCGATATAATTCGCCATATTCCTCCTGAGGTAACCATCTGGGCAGATACCGGTTTTCAAGGTATAGATAAACAGCATCCTAATACACAAATCCCAAAAAAAGGAACTCGAAAAAGACCTTTATCGCCTGAACAAAAACAAGAAAATAAAATAATCTCGGGCATCCGTATTACAGTTGAACACGCCATCGCGGGTATCAAGCGCCTCGGTTGCATGACCCAAATTTTACGGAATCGTAGACCCTTTATTGATGATACCTTCTTACTCCTTAGCGCAGGTCTTTGGAATTTCCATCTCAGAACAGCGTAAAATTTACTTCAATCACCGAAACACCCTTATTTCACTATTAAGCAACACGCTTACTATAGCCATTGGCACGCTTGAAATCATAATGCATATTAAATAGTAAATTGCCAATTTTCTCGTCGCTAAAATTAAATTTTTCTGATAACACTAAGACACCACCAGGATTTAGTCCTTGGTAGATCCGGTTAATTAATTGTTGTCGAACGTTTGGCGCAATAAATTGTAGGGTAAAATTTAATACCAACATTGAGGCATTTTGTATGTTGATATCGAGAATATCGCCTTTAATGATTTCAACCGGCGTATTCGCTTTGTAAGCATGAACATTTCGTTGGCAACGCTCAATCATGGGCGCTGAATTATCAATAGCAATTATTTTACAATTTTTAGCCTCAATATTACGACGAATTGATAATGTCGCTGCGCCTAAAGAACAGCCCAGATCATAAATAGTGCTATTGGGTGTGACGAAACGTGTCGCGAGCATACCAATCATAGTAATAATATTTGAATAGCCAGGAACAGAACGTTTGATCATATCAGGAAAGACTTCGGCAACTTTTTCATCAAATTGCCAATCACCTAAATTGGCAATAGGAGTGGCAAATAAGGTGTCTTTCTGTTTATCTAAAATTTGGCTGGACATAACCTGTGAATTAATTAAATAGCAAACGGTGATTAATTCTAACAGATTTTATGTTAGGACATAAATTAAAACTCATTAACATGGCAAAGCGTATAATGATGACCATGTTAATGAAATAAATCTTGTATTAAAGATCAAACGAAAAAATTTGTATCCAAGGCAAATAATAAATGTTAATCAGGATCATTAAAATCATAGAACTATAAGTCGTTATTTGGCCAAAATGGCGCCAAGTTCGTTCTCTATGTTTTAGGCCAAAGTAATGAAAAATTCTGGCGATGATAAAAATTAATCCACAAAGATGAATAGCCCAAACGGGTGCACCATTCATCTCCATCATCAATAATAACAGCATAGAGATAGGAATATACTCAATCGCATTACTCTGAACGCGTAATGCTGTTTGTAATTCACAAAAACCACCATCACCGTAAGTAACTTGATACTGAGTTCTGAGTTTAATGACTTCCAAAGATAACTTAAACAATATTAAAGCACTAAATACAATGTACAGAGAACTAACCATTTTTTTCCCCAATTTTATTAGGCAAAACAGTGAAATAATGATACATCTCAAAACTTCAACAGTTACCATAAATATAGTATTTAAATCAATAAAAAGCTTTCAGATTGCGAATACGTTAAAAGTTATCTGGCCAATATGATAAGGCGTACTTATTTCCCAGTAGAAATTTCTGTATAATAGCGATATTTTTTGATTATGTTTAAATTAATAGCACTAAAACGGCTAGTGCAAGCGACTCTGTATGATGAGTAAAAGGATATCGTATGCGGACAAATTATTGTGGGCAATTAGGTGTTGCTCACGTTGGACAAAAAGTGACTATCTGTGGCTGGGTTAACCGCCAGCGTAATTTAGGTAAATTAATTTTTGTCGATATGAGAGATCGCGAAGGTTTAGTTCAAGTTGTTTTTGTGCAGGAAAATCATGCCGAACTTTTTACCCAAGCGTCACAGTTACGCAACGAATTTTGTATCCAGATCACAGGTATGGTACGAGAACGTGAACAAATCAATAAAGAGATACCGACCGGTGAGATTGAAATTGTTGCACAAGCATTGACGATTATTAATCGTTCTGAACCATTACCGATAGATAGCAATCAACAAAATTCCGAGGAAATAAGATTAAAATATCGTTATCTTGATTTAAGGCGGCCGGAAATGGCAACGCGCTTAAGAGAGCGAGCCAACATTACTAGTTTTGTGCGTCGTTTTATGGATGCAGAAGGTTTTGTTGATATTGAAACGCCCATTTTGACCAAAGCAACACCAGAAGGTGCGCGTGATTATCTTGTTCCAAGCCGCGTTCATAAAGGTGAGTTTTATGCTCTGCCGCAATCACCACAACTTTTTAAACAATTATTGATGATGTCGGGCTTTGATCGCTATTATCAGATAGTAAAATGTTTTCGTGATGAAGATTTACGAGCTGATCGCCAGCCTGAATTTACTCAGATCGACGTAGAAACCTCTTTTATGACTGCCGAGCAAGTTCGTGAAGTGATGGAGCGTTTGATCCGTCAATTGTGGCAGGAAAATAAAGGTATTGAATTAGGTACTTTTCCGGTAATGACTTTTGCTGAGGCCATGCAATGTTATGGTTCAGATAAACCAGACTTACGGAATCCTTTAGAATTGGTTGATATTGCTGATTTGGTCAATGCCGTTGAATTTAAAGTTTTTGCTGAAGCTGCCAATGATCCAAAAGGCCGTGTGGCTGCACTTTGTGTTCCAGGCGGGGCCACATTAACGCGTAAACAACTTGATGGTTATACTGAATTTGTTGCTATTTACGGCGCCAAAGGATTAGCTTGGATGAAGGTTAATTCGCTGACTAAAGGTCAGGCAGATATTCAAAGCCCGATAGCTAAGTTTTTACCACCATCGGTGATTGATAATTTGTTAGCACGTACCCAAGCTAAAGCGGGTGATATTTTGTTATTTGGTGCTGGTAAACAAAATGTTATCAATGATGCAATGGGAGCGTTACGGTTGAAAGTAGGGCGTGATTTAGCAATCACACAAAATAATAGCTGGAAACCGTTATGGATTGTTGATTTTCCAATGTTTGAAGAGGATGAAAATGGTGAGCTTCATGCTATGCATCATCCTTTTACTGCACCGAAAGATTTTACCCCGGAGCAACTACAAGCCAATCCTCTAGCGGCCGTGGCTAATGCCTATGATATGGTCATTAATGGTTATGAAGTTGGTGGCGGCTCAGTCCGTATCCACCATAATAAGATGCAACAAGCTGTTTTTGAAATTCTTAATATTAGCCAATCAGATCAGCAAGATAAATTTGGCTTCTTGCTTGAGGCATTACAATATGGAACACCGCCACATGCCGGTTTAGCATTTGGTTTAGATAGACTTGTTATGTTATTAACGGGAACAGAAAATATTCGCGATGTGATTGCGTTTCCAAAAACAACCGCAGCAGCTTGTTTGATGACCGATGCACCCAGTGTGGCCAATCCGGCAGCATTAGCGGAATTGGCGATAACTGTTGCTCCAAAAACTAAATAGATACTATGCAATATAAACGGCCGGAATCAGTATTAGTTCTAGTTTATGTGCAATCGAGTCGCCAAGTATTGATGCTACAGCGGCGTGATGATCCTGATTTTTGGCAATCAGTTACCGGTAGTCTTGAGGATAACGAAACACCAAGAGAGACGGCATTGCGTGAAGTTAAAGAAGAGATAGGCATTGATATTATCAAACAGCATTTGACGTTAGTTGATCTGCAACACAGTCTCTATTTTGATATTTTTTTAAAATTTCGCCACCGTTATGCTCCGGGTATAATCCAATGCAAAGAGCATTGGTTTTCTTTGGCCTTACCGCAAGAGCAGGATTTTTTATTGAAAGAACATTTGACTTTTCGTTGGTTACCTGCTGCCCAGGCAGCAGCATTGACTAAGTCATGGAGTAACCGTCAGGCGATTGAACAATTTGTTCTAAAATGATTTTTATTGACGTATTTTGGGAGATATTTCATGGCAGGTCATAGTAAATGGGCCAATACCAAACACCGAAAAGCGGCGCAAGATGCTAAACGGAGTAAAATTTTTACTAAAATTATTCGTGAACTGGTAACAGCGGCTCGTTTAGGTGGCGGTGACGTAGCATCAAACCCACGATTGCGTGCGGCGATTGATAAGGCATTATCTAATAATATGACGCGAGATACGTTAAATCGAGCAATCGCACGTGGTGTAGGTAGTGATGACAATGATAATCTAGAAACGATCATTTATGAAGGCTATGGCCCAGGCGGTACGGCTGTTATGGTTGAATGCTTATGTGATAATCGTAATCGTACAGTTTCTGATGTCCGCCACGCCTTTACTAAGTGCGGTGGTAATTTAGGTACCGATGGTTCGGTTGCTTATTTATTTACTAAACGTGGCGTGATCTCATATGCACCAGGCATTGATGAAGATAATTTAATGGAAGCTGCATTAGAAGCGGGTGCAGATGATGTCGAATCATATGATGATGGTGCCATCGATGTTTATACTACGCTGGAAAGCTTTGGTGATGTAAAAGATGCTTTAGATGCAGCCGGTTTTAAGGCTGAAGCCGCCGAGGTGACAATGATCCCGTCAACCAAAGCAAATTTAGATGCTGACACTGCACCTAAACTTTTACGTTTAATCGACATGCTGGAAGATTCTGATGATGTACAAGAAGTGTATCATAATGGGGAAATTTCAGATGAAGTTGCGGCTCAGCTATAATTAAATCAACTTTTTATATTAAGAAACAGCATGCTGATTATCAGTATGCTTTTTCTTTGCATGTTTAACCTACTCAGTGAGTCAAGAATATGGTAATTATTCTTGGGATTGATCCTGGTTCTCGTATTACCGGTTATGGTGTTATTCGTCAACAAGGTCGACAGTTGATCTATTTAGGTAGTGGCTGTATACGTACTCAGGCAGACGATCTGCCAACACGCTTACAACGTATTTATGCAGGTGTCACTGAAATCATTACCCAATATCGACCGGACAGTTTTGCTATCGAACAGGTGTTTATGGCAAAAAATGCCGATTCTGCTCTAAAATTAGGTCAAGCGAGAGGCGTGGCGATTTTAGCTGCAGTTAATAATCAATTACCAGTTTTTGAATATGCGGCGCGACAAGTAAAACAATCCGTTGTTGGCACGGGAGCGGCGGAAAAAAAACAAGTTCAGCATATGGTCTGCTCAATATTGAAATTGTTATCGCATCCTCAAGCTGATGCTGCTGATGCTTTAGCTATTGCGATCACGCATTGTCATTTTAATCAAAATTTGGCTCGAATAGGTGAGCCAGAACTATCATTGGCTAAAAGACGATTGCGTTAATAACTGGATATAAATCCAGTATTTTTTTATAATATAAGCATTAGCAGAATAACCTAAAAGAGGAAATCGATGTGATTGGTCGCTTGCGAGGCACTATTTTGGAAAAACAGCCACCTATTGTTTTACTCGAACTAAATGGTGTAGGTTATGAAGTTCATATGCCAATGACCTGTTTTTATGAATTACCAGAAATTGGTCAGGAAGTGATCTTATGGACTCAATTTATCGTGCGTGAAGATGCGCAGCTACTATATGGCTTCAATGATAAGCAAGAAAGGGCATTATTTCGTGAGTTAATTAAGGTTAATGGGGTAGGTCCTAAATTAGCGCTGGCCATTTTATCCGGTATGTCAGCTTATCAATTTGTTTCTGCGATAGAACAAGAAGCGATTTCTAGCTTGGTAAAATTACCGGGTGTTGGCAAAAAAACCGCAGAACGGCTGGTGGTTGAAATGAAAGACCGCTTTAAAGGACTTAATGGCGATCTATTTAATAATAGTGCGATAGATTTACCTGGCTCATCAGCGGCAAAACAAAATAGTCATGATATTGAAGCAGAGGCAGTTTCGGCATTAATTTCTTTAGGCTATAAACCACAAGATGCAAGCCGTATGATCGGCAGAGTTGCTAATGGAGCTACTAACTGTGAAGCGTTGATCCGCGAAGCATTGCGAGCTGCATTATAAATAATAAGTAAGGACCAAACCTATGATTGAGGCTGATCGTTTAGTTTCTGCTGAGAATTTACCTGATGAAGACGTGATTGATCGCGCTATTCGACCAAAACTCCTTACTGAATATGTCGGGCAACCTCAGGTTTGCCAACAGATGGAAATCTTTATCCAGGCAGCTAAATTACGAGCTGAAGCACTTGATCACTTGCTGATTTTTGGTCCACCTGGGCTTGGTAAAACGACATTAGCGGGTATTGTGGCGAATGAATTGGGCGCAAATTTACGTACCACCTCCGGCCCAGTGTTAGAAAAGGCAGGGGATTTAGCGGCAATGCTAACCAATTTAGAACCGCATGATGTACTCTTTATTGATGAAATACATCGTTTATCGCCAGTTGTAGAAGAGATCCTTTATCCGGCAATGGAAGATTACCAACTGGATATCATGATAGGAGAAGGGCCTGCTGCGCGTTCAATTAAAATTGATCTACCTCCTTTTACTTTAGTTGGTGCAACAACCAGAGCCGGCTCACTGACATCCCCGCTTAGAGATCGTTTTGGTATTGTTCAGCGTCTTGAATTTTATAATGTCGATGATTTACAGACGATCGTATTACGTAGTGCTCACTTTATGGGGTTAGAAATTTCTGATTCCGGTGCGAGACAAATTGCGATGCGCTCACGGGGAACGCCGCGGATAACTAATCGTTTATTACGGCGAGTAAGAGATTTTGCCCAAGTAAAAGGCGATGGTATTATCGATGGAGACATCGCTTCACAGGCATTAGATATGCTTAATGTTGATTCAGCCGGTTTTGACTATCTTGATCGTAAGTTATTGATCGCTATTATTGATAAATTTATGGGAGGACCGGTAGGATTAGACAACGTGGCTGCTGCAATTGGTGAAGAAAGGGAAACCATAGAGGATGTTCTTGAACCTTTCCTAATTCAACAAGGCTTTATTCAGCGTACTCCCCGTGGTCGAATTGCGACTGATCATGCCTACCGCCATTTTGGGGTTAATAAAGATCATGATGATGCTAATTAAGTTTATTAATGGGGTTAAATTTATTGCTTGTAATTCGCTAATATAATCATGCTAATTATTTTCAATGCAGCTTAACACTGGGTTAGGCTGCTATTTATAATATATGAATAAATAATAATTTATTTATCATTATTATTTGTTATTTTTATTAACCATTTTTATTATCAATGAACTTCTTATTTAATTAATGCATTATTAATATAAATTGATGATATTTAACTCTCAAAAATAAGCAATAGTTTAATATTAATTATATTATTTTTATTGATGTTTTTGCCGTTGTTAAATAATAATTTTACGGTAGTTTTCATTATGTCTACTAACTATTTTTTAATAAATAAAATTAGCTAATTACGGAATAAACTGAATGAAAATAAAATTATTATTATCAATGTTATCATTAGTAATGTTATTATTGATTAGTATTATAAGTTTTGCCAGAGCAAATCCTCTCCTAAATCCTATGCATGGCTATATCGATTTTCCTACTAGTCGAGCTTATCTGTGTTCGTTAGGTAAAAATGGTAATTGTGGTGCGGTTATGGTTGAACCACAATCGGTTGAAGGTCGTAAAGGTTTTCCTCGGCGTGGGCCAGCTGATGGTAAAATTGCCAGTGCTGGACATCGTTGGTTTGGTGAGTTAGATGAACAGACTGCTACTCGTTGGACTAAAGTTGATGTTTCACCCGGTAAAAATACCTTCCATTGGATGTTGACCGCACCTCATCGAACTACCGGTTGGGAGTATTTCATCACTAAACAAAATTGGGATCCTAATGCGCCGTTAGCCCGTAGCTCATTTGATCTGCAACCATTTTGCAATCGTACAGATGGGGGGCAAATGCCTTCGTTTGAGGTCTCAATTGATTGTAATCTACCATATCGTACCGGTTATCAAGTTATTTTAGGTGTATGGACAATTTACGATACTGGCAATGCATTTTATCAAGTGATAGATGCTAATATGAAACCTTAGTTATTTTTCATTAACTGGTTAAATATTGTCATCGTTGTATTTAATAAAATTGTCATTTTTTTGGAGGTAAGCTAAAACTTGCCTCTACATTATTTTTAGTTTCGATAGTTGGAGCAGGACAATTTATTTTTATTTTAATTGCTGCTTATTTATCAATGATAAGTTAAATATATCTTCTAACTAAATATCATCAGTCAAATTTTATTTTTTAGTTTAAATTAAATTTAACAAAAAATTATTTAGTTTTATATATAGGGTAATCGATTTATTTCATATCTTATAAAGACTATTGAACTAAATATTATTCTATTAGGAATAGAAGATAAATGAAAAAAATATTTATTAGATCTGTCATTGCTACTATATTTGCCTGTGTTTCTGCGAATGCCTGTGCAGCAAGTAAAAATACTCTATCGGGCACCTCGAAAAACTCAAGATTTTCAATTAACCCTTGGCTTTCATTCTAAATAATTAGATTTTTTTTGATTATCACGCTACTGATTCTATCGCACATTGCCCTGGCTAGGGCCATTTGACCCATT
>NZ_NHNG01000176.1:0-2240 GCF_002287155.1 Arsenophonus sp. ENCA | reverse complement strand
ATTGCCCGTGATCGGGGAGACAGCAAACTCGCCAGTAACACAATCACCATCAAGAAGGAACTGTCCCGCCACCAAAGGGTGTACCGCGCCGGCGAGTGCATAGCGAGTGAAATTGATAAGTCTGCAGAACAGGCGACCATTGAAGGCTACTAGTCAGCCGCCACCAACACCGGAGAGCGGTCAGTCGCCACCAACACCGGAGACGAGTCAGCTGCCACCAACACAGGCGACTGGTCAGCCGCCACCAACACCGGCTGCCAGTCAGTCGCTACCAACACCGGCGAGCGGTCAGCCGCCACCAACACCGGCGACTGGTCAGCCGCAGACGTTAGCGGCGTCGGATCGGTTTCCGCGTCTATTGGCGCGCAGGGTAAGGCCAAAGCCTCCGAGGGCAGCGCGATCGTATTGTGCTACCGCAATGATGAGGGCGGTATTATCCACATCCGTGCCAGCAAGGTGGGTGATAACGGCGTGAAACCGGATACCTGGTATGTGCTTAATGCAAGCGGCGCGTTTGAAGAGGCCGATGATTAACTTCTGGATCAGTTTTGCACTAGAAGCATCTGCACATCAGGGAGGGGATGAGTTGACGGGGATGTGCGTCAGCCGCCCCAAAGTTTTGGAATCACATCCTTAAATAGCAAGGTAATGATACCTGCTATCAAAAACCATTGCAGACGGTCAAATTTAAGCTCCAATCTATCGAATCGTTTTTCAGAGAAATCAAGACGTTTGTCTATCTGCTCGAATCGGTTAGTCATGTCCTTTCGGACATCGGCGATCTGCACTTCAACTTTTTCAAAGCGATGTTCCATATCCTTGCGGACATCAGCAATTTTTGCATCGGTCTTATCGAATCTGGCATCAATATCTTTCCGCGTATCCTCAAGATCGCGTTTGGTAGCAAGATCGGCAACCTCGTGAGATTCACGCACAACAAGGGTTATCGCCTTAGCTTGCTCTCTGTTAAGGCCAGAATTTTCAAGCTTTTCGACAAATTCTTGCGTATCAAATGCGACTTGGCCCATAGAGGATCCTCCTGTTTTTTTCGTAGTTTAACCGATTAGTGAGTGATTCATGCAAAATATTCTTTCTGCGCTGCGGCGAGAGGGCAACGATGACCAACTTGGCCCTTGCATCTCTCCAGCAATCTGGACTATAGTTATACTTAGCACCTTAAGAAAACGGGTGCCGGGTTTGGAATCCCGAGTCAACAAGCGGACATAACAGGCCGCTTTAATGCGGTTTTTTTACGTCCGAAATCAGCGTTACGCCCTACAGAGGCTGTCGCAAAAGAGGTAGTATCATGTTTTTAATGATTTCAATATTTTGATTTTAAAGAAAAAATTAAATTATTTTTATTGTAAATACCCCTTTTGCGACAGCCTCTACAATGGTCGGATGTAACGGGGGAGCCGTAAGGCTCACCGGATTTCTTGTTGACCGGCATTCCAACCCCGTTACGTCTCGCCACCCTGCTTGGAATCAGGGAGCGAGATTTGGAAGACTTCAACAAGAGGCCACCACTATGGTTGCTACTACCCACGCTCACCCTAAATTTACTGATACCTACTGGGTTATCCGTTTAGACTCAAACCGTCCCCCCTATGGCAAAGTGTCATTCACTCGACAAGATCGCCGTACCTTCAACGCCATGTTCAAAGACAGCCGCCTGATATGGGCTGGGCGTCAACCTGTGCATGCAAACGTGGAGGTAAATTAACATGAAAATTGTTGATATCTCCGTTCCTCAACAGGAAAAGATCAAGCTAGAAATTAGCCACGAAAGCCACACGAGGCTTATTAGGGCGATGGAAGTGGCGGGATATATTTACGAGCACATTAGTAAACATTCGTGTGAACATGAGCCAATGCCTTGGCTTCCTGAATTTATTGATTATTTACGGGAAGATATTACGTGCATTTTTAATGAAATCGATAAGTACAGTTGAACGACGACTTATCTAAAAACCTATTTAAAAAATAAAGGAGTCGTTATGACTAACGTTACTTATGCTGATTTTCAATCAGAAGATAAAGCACATTCTCTACCCATAACTGAGAATGGCTTTACTCAGTGGAATAACAATCTCAAAGAAGCGCTTCTACGCGCCCCGATTACATTCCGTCAATATAAAATTTTTGATGCAATTCATAGAATAACGATTGGCTGGGGTAAAGATTACGACCGCATAACAGATATGCAACTCAGTGAAATGACAGGTATCCATCGCACCCAT
>NZ_NHNG01000213.1:0-2251 GCF_002287155.1 Arsenophonus sp. ENCA | reverse complement strand
TCGGTGGCCTTTTTGCCGCAGCTCGGGCATCCCCGACCTTTACAGCTTTGGTAAATAAGGCGCCGATGTGGACAATGGGTATTCTCACAGCATAATTCGCGGCTTCCCATAAGTGGTGTGCCACAAGCTAGCATTTTGGTGACAACTTCTACTTCAACAGGCCTCAGTGGGTAAGTGTTTAGCAGTTCGGCCCAAGCACCGTTTCGCTGAAACAACGTTTTTAGAGGGCGAGGAGTGAATTCAGAAAGCACGGGGGTAATTTTATATGATTTCCAGAAGTTCAAGGTACCACCATTCTACCCGATATCGATTTGCAGCCGCTAGGCTGCTTCCTTGTCGCCTGAACAAAAACAAGAAAATAAAATAATCTCGGGCATCCGTATTACAGTTGAACACGCCATCGCGGGTATCAAGCGCCTCGGTTGCATGACCCAAATTTTACGGAATCGTAGACCCTTTATTGATGATACCTTCTTACTCCTTAGCGCAGGTCTTTGGAATTTCCATCTCAGAACAGCGTAAAATTTACTTCAATCACCGAAACACCCTTATTTCACTATTAAGCAACACGCTTATTGGACGTTGGCGAGATTTTGCACTCCCCGATTTTGGGGAGCTCAAATTTTCTACAATTATGTAGTCCTGATTTTCAACAAATCCATACTGGTTAATTCGGTCTTTAATCCATGTGGTAAAATCTTTACCGATTTCTAAAAATGCATGTAAATCAGGGGCATTAACAGTCTGGATTAATTCATTATTGATGTTTTTTGTTTCAATATTAATTAAATTTTTCATAAGGGTATTGCTAAAAGTTAATTGATTAATGATTTTTCTAACATCGCCGAAGGCGCAATATGTAGCTCCTGCTTGTAAAAAGCAGTCACAGGACTAGCAAATTTTTGCAGATTGGCATTAAAAAAGGTTACACTTGACCTAAAAGGAGAAATTTCAGGATGGGCCAAGTTGCATTTGATACTCAAGAATTCGTTGAAAAGCTGGAAAATTCTGGTTTAAACAGAGAACAGGCGAAGGCGATAACCCTTGTCGTTCGTGAATCACATGAAGTCGCCGACCTTGCTACCAAATCAGATATCAAGGATGTCAAGCGCGATCTTGAGGATGTGCGTAAGGACTTATCCGCAGAAATAGCTAATGTCCGCAAGGATTTGTCTGCTGAAATAGCCGATGTTCGCAAGGATATGGAACATCGCTTTGAAAAAGTTGAAACTCAGATTACCGATGTACGTAAGGACTTATCTGGCGAGATCGCTGATGTTCGTAAGGATATTGCTCAGATAGATAAACGCCTTGATTTTTCTGAAAAACGATTCGATAGATTAGAGGTTAAATTTGACCGTCTACAATGGTTTATACTGGCTGGCATCCTCAGTTTATTATTTAAGGATCTCATCCCTAAGTTATGGGGCGGTTAAGCCTAAAACGGAATATCATCACTCTGATGTTCTGATTGATATTGCTGATAGCTTCTTTCTACCGGCTTCCTTTCGTCTTTATCCTGTAGCGTAGCAAGTTTCCTATCGATTGCTTGAGCGGGTTGCCCATTTATTTGCTCATCTAATGTTTGTCGCGTTTGTGCGATGAAGGGCAAGAGAATATCGAAACTGTAAGTATCCTGTCCGTTCGTTTTTGTCTTTAGTGTTTTTTGCAATACCAGCCCAACGCGCTTATTGGTAAGCTCTGGGGCGATGTGGGTGTGCGCATTAATCATTTTGGTTGATAACTGCTGAACGCCAGCGCAGCCCATGATGGCATGAATCATATTGACACCGTGCTTATTGGGCGTTTTATCTTTTTTAGTGCTGTATACATTCAGATAACTTGCTTTCTTGCCATCATCTGCTTCAACAGAAAATTCAATTGATTCAGCACCGCAGTTACTGGTCATATATTTTGCTTCGAGAATCGTGACAACATAAGCGCCGGACTCATTGATAAATGCACTTTGACCGGCGGCTAGGGCGGCTTCTTGGTTATACGTAAAGGTGATATTATTCATTGATTAACTCGCTTTGTGGGAGTAATACCGTAGTAAGCACAGATCGTCTTATCAACGGACTGGAGATCATTTTCAATAAAAGTATCGCTAAACATGTCTATTGGACACGAGTTTCGCAGTCTCTAAAAAAGAAGTATAAATTTAAAAACAAGAAAAAATCAGGATGTTCATATTTTGTCCGGTTATCCATGCATTAAAGATATCTATAAAATATTCTTGCAAGTAAGCAGT
>NZ_NHNG01000538.1:0-2256 GCF_002287155.1 Arsenophonus sp. ENCA | reverse complement strand
TTGTTAACCATAATAAACAACTGAACAAGTTAGACATCTCAGAAGAAGGAACTCCAATACACTTACGAGGCTACGGTTGGGTGACTGTTTTCAAATTTACAGCCAAAAACGGCCGTATTGATTACATAGTAACAAACAAAGAGAATCCCACCCGTGAATACGTCAAATCTATCATGGATGCCCGTTGGTCTGTTGAAGTTTATCATCGAGAAGTTAAACAAAATTGTGGTATTGAACGCTGTCAGGCTCGCACGAGCCGAGCGCAAAGAAATCATATTTTTCTCGCTATTTCTGCGTGGTTTGAACAACATAAACGTCGTATATCTGAAAAAATAATCCTTTATCAACAAAATTGGGACGTAATCAAAAATGCTATTGCTGAGCACATCCGTGTTTTATTAGCGTACCCAAATTAGTTTTGTGCGAAACTCGTGTACTAATGGAATGGGCTGATAATAGCGGGTATAAAATGCTAAAGCATTTTCACCATTTTTAACTTTATAAAGTGGATTGTGTTTATCGACTGCTACCATTTTTACCTGACAACAACCTTCTTTAATTAACCCGATATAACGAAGAACCTTTCCCTGTGCAGTTGCTTGGCTAACCCTTATTTTAAAATTTTGATCTAATTGTGTTAATCGTTGAAGAAAATGGTTAACGTTACCACTAACATCAAAAGAGGCGGGCAATATAGGTTCAATTTCAATATCATTAAGTTCAAGACAATAACCGGCTTCACGCGCTAGGATCAACAGCTTACGAGCAACATCGATACCAGAAAGATCATCTCTAGGATCTGGTTCAGTAAAACCTTTTTCTTTTGCTAACAGCGTCGCCTGCGATAAAGACATCCCTTCATCGAGTAAACCAAAAATATAGGAAAGTGAGCCAGAAAGAATTCCGCTAAACTCTAGCAATTCATCACCGGCATTGAGTAAATTCTGCAAATTTTCAATAACCGGTAAACCAGCACCAACATTCGTTTCATACAGAAATTTACGTTTTGATTGCTCAGCAACCAATCGGAGCTGGTGATAATAATCCATACTATCTGTATTGGCTTTTTTTATTTGGCGTAACAATATTAAACCCCGCCTTAAGCAAAAAAGCATAATGCTTCGCTATTTGCTGTTCAGCGGTGCAATCAACGATGACTGGATTGAGAAAACAGTGTTTATCCTGTAATTGGCACAGATTACTTAAACTAAAAGCTTGTTTAGATTGTGATAATGCTATTTGCCAATTATCCAGCGTTAAGCCTTTAATATCAGTTAACATCACCCGCGAATTAGCAATTGCACAAACTCGCAGATCAACATGTTTCTCTTTCAACCAATTCTGTTGCCGATAAATTTGTTCAAGTAAAGCATTGCCAACACCAACAACACCAACAACACCAACAACACCAACAACACCAACAACACCAACAACACCAACAACAAAAACATTAATAATTTGAGCGGTATCAAACAACATTTGGTGACATAATTGCGCAGCAATTGTAGTCATATTATTATCAATCTCTGCAGAAATTGAACGCTCAGAAGAGCCTTGTGCAATAGCGACAATATTAATATTACCAAGCGTCAAGGCAGAAAAAAAACGGGCTGATATTCCCTTGAAAGTTCGCATTCCATCACCAACGACTGAGATAATAGCAAGCTGCTCAATGATATCCAATGGGCTAAGCAAACCTTCCTTTAATTCCAAATAAAACTCTTCAGTCAGTGCTTTATATGCCTCAGCTAATTGAACCTGATGCAGACAAAAACTAATACTATATTCAGAAGAAGATTGCGTGATTAATACAATTGAAATTCCCTTATACGACATGGTGGAAAAGATGCGAGCAGCCATACCTACCATGCCCTTCATACCCGGCCCAGCGACATTAATCATTGCCATATTATTTAGACTGGTGATCCCTTTAATTGGCATACACTCACGGTTTTCAACATTACCAATCAAAGTGCCATTGTCATTAGGCCACGAGTTTCGCAGTCTCTAAAAAAGAAGTATAAATTTAAAAACAAGAAAAAATCAGGATGTTCATATTTTGTCCGGTTATCCATGCATTAAAGATATCTATAAAATATTCTTGCAAGTAAGCAGTGTAAGATACTCTAGTTTGGCGTTATCAGAAGTCAGCCCATCGCCTTTATCTCATGACACGGTTAGCCGATGGTTAAAAAGTAGATGTTTCCGCCCTAAAGACCTATGGCGATTAGTTGAACCTTCTATAGACAAAAAAAG
>NZ_NHNG01000543.1:0-632 GCF_002287155.1 Arsenophonus sp. ENCA | reverse complement strand
AAGCTAAAACATAAAGACATTGTTAAAGCTACTCAAGCCGCGAAAGGCGCAGTCAGTCAATGGATTAATGGCGGGAATAAACCGTCAGCAGATTATGTAGCTGCTTTAGCCAACGTACTTAAAGTAAATGAAAAATGGTTATTAGAAGGTGAATTAGATGATGACGTAATGCCCTATGCTGATAAAATAAAAAAAATCCCGTTACTATCACTAGAGCAGACAGTAACATGGAGTGATAGTATTATGAATAATAATCATTGGATAGAAACGTCATCTAATACCAATAAGTCCTGTTTTGCTGTTCAAATTAAAGGGGATTCTATGGTGACGAATGGTTCAGGTATTTCCCTTCCTGAAGGCGCATTCTTAGTTATTGATCCGAAATATAAAGTTAGCAGTGGTCTCATAGTAGCCGCTCATTTACCTAATTATGATGCTATTATAATAAAAAAATTAATGATAGATGGTCCAAACATTTATCTTGTTTCTATAAACCCTAATTACAAGCCCATTCAAATAGATAGTTTAAACTGTATTATCGGTGTTGGAATTCGTATTGAACTTGATCTTGTTTAATCCGTTTTTTTAATAAAACCACAAATCTAAAATTCTTTTAATAGGACTTACGCAAA
>NZ_NHNG01000377.1:0-2262 GCF_002287155.1 Arsenophonus sp. ENCA | reverse complement strand
GATTAGTGGACAAAGTTATCGGTTAAAAGACAAGCTAAAAAGCGGTCAGCTACATAAAAAATTGAAAGCGGAACTGAGCGAGTAAATTAAAGGGGGTGGATCAGTTTTACTTTAGCAAAGTGGATCAGAATTCAATTGGCATTGACATTACTTAAAAAAATCAATGCCAATGACCGAAAGGGTGCTTGTGATGAGATGAAGCGGTGGGTTTATGTGAAAGACGAAAAACGCCACATTAAAGTGCAATCACGGGGCTTAATGACCCGTCGGGAAATAGAGAGCGTAATATGTTATGGCGACCTTACGCATTTGTCGTAGTGATTATTGCTTCATTGATTTTATCACTCTTTTTCATCAATGCACGTTATCAAAACGTCAAACAAAACTACCAAACGCTAAAACAGCAATATCACGCTCAACTCGAAGCCGTGAAATTACAGCAGGATAAGATTGATGTTTTGCAAAAGATTGATATTCAACAGACTGAGAAATTAAATAATGCCAAAGCTGAACTGGATAAGCTGCATGATGCTGTGCGTGATAGCACTAAGCGGTTGCGCGTCAACGCCGTGTGTCATACTTCCAAAACCGCTACCACCAAGAGCCGATATGATGAAGCCACCCCACAACTTGGTGAAACAGCTCGACAAGATTATTTCCGTTTCAGAGAGATGATGATTGAGAACGAAAAGCAGATGGAATATCTGCAAAAATATATTAAAAGCCTGTGTTTAGGAAAATAGCATGACCCCCCAACTCTTTCACGGTGATTGCCATCAATTATTGACCACGCTGCCGCCCGATAGTGTCGATTTGGTGTTAACAGACCCGCCCTACGGTATTATGAAGTGCAACAGCGAAACCGGTTGGTACGCCGAAAAACTGCGCTGGGATGAACGACTGGATCAGACAAAAATCTGGGCTGAACTCAATCGGGTAGTCAGACCGAAGGGCATGATTTTACTCTTTTCAAAAGAACCGTTGACGAGCCAGTTAATTCAGACCCCTCATACCAACCTGCCCTTTTCTTATCGGCTGATTTGGGTTAAAAATCATTTTGGCCATCCCCCTTTCCTGTCGCCGAATGCCGGTGAATTTTTTTGAAGACATCGGCGTCTTTTACAAACAGTTTGATAGCAATAAACGTGAGCCGAGGCGGGATTATGTCGCCAAATTGCTTGCTTTTATCGGCAAACCACCGAAAGCGATTATTGCCGAACACGGTCGGCAATTTGCGCATTTTTTAAAACATCAAAATTTGCAATTTTCGATTTGCACCGAAGCGGCCTGGCAGCAGCTGACGGAATGCTTTTCACTTCGCGCTTTCCCCGAGTGGAAATCCTATGAACAATTACAAGCATGGCAGCCGTTTAAACGGACTTTTAACCTTCCGGCAGGTAAAAAATTCAAATCCAATGTCTTTTACTACCCGAAAGACGTGCCGAGTGTCCATCCAACCCAAAAGCCCGTCGCGTTACTTACCGATTTAATTGTAAGCGTCATTGGAACCACACAGTGCGATGCTGCGTGGTTTAAGGTAAGGTGATTTTCCAGGGTAGTAGTGCGTTCCAGTCGATATCATCATCTGGGTATTTTAGCGCCGTCAGCAGCGCCAAAAGATAATCGTACGGGTTAAGTCCATTGATACGTGCACTTTCCACCAAGCTGTACAATAGCGCGCTGGCATGGGCACCCGATTCCGTATTGGCAAACAGCCAGTTTTTTCTACCAATTACAAAAGGCTTTATCGCCCGTTCGGCGCGGTTGTTGTCGATACTCAAACGACCATCCTCCAGATAGCGCATCAGCTTTGGCCATTGTTTTTGACAATAACCAATGGCTTTACCCAGATAGCCTTTCGGGAGCACCTTCGTCTTTGATAGCCAGGCTTCAAACTCCTCCATCAATGGACGCGCTTCGCTCTGTCGCCGTCGGTAAATCTCTTCAGGAGAAAGCCCTTGACACGTTTTTTCTATCCGGTACAGTTTCTGAATTAACCCTAAGGCCCAAATGGCTTTGCCTACTTTGGTATTCGGCTGGGCTCGCCGAGCCTCTTCAAATTTACGGCGCGCATGCGCCATGCAGCCAACGAGTTGAGCTTCCGTGCCATGATAACCCGCGTAGCCATCAACTTGCAGATACCCCGTATAGTTTACCAGGAATTCGCTCGGGCAACGCCCGCTGCGCGAGTCTTGGTAGTCGTAGATAACCAGGTGCGGCGTGTTATCTTCCACATTTCGCACATCACTGCCGGTGCCATAC
>NZ_NHNG01000094.1:0-25867 GCF_002287155.1 Arsenophonus sp. ENCA | reverse complement strand
AGGTAACCATCTGGGCAGATACCGGTTTTCAAGGTATAGATAAACAGCATCCTAATACACAAATCCCAAAAAAAGGAACTCGAAAAAGACCTTTATCGCCTGAACAAAAACAAGAAAATAAAATAATCTCGGGCATCCGTATTACAGTTGAACACGCCATCGCGGGTATCAAGCGCCTCGGTTGCATGACCCAAATTTTACGGAATCGTAGACCCTTTATTGATGATACCTTCTTACTCCTTAGCGCAGGTCTTTGGAATTTCCATCTCAGAACAGCGTAAAATTTACTTCAATCACCGAAACACCCTTATTTCACTATTAAGCAACACGCTTAGAGTGTTCTCATGGACATGGTGGTTGTGGTTGTCGTTAAGTTGGCATAATAATCGCCTAGATTGAAATAAATCAGCGAGAAAATAGGCTCGCTGATTTTTTGATTACTTAATAGTGTGGTGGTGGAGTTTCTTCATTCATTGGTGCTAATGGTGATGATTGTGTGGCTTTTAATCGTTCAGTAACCAGTTGAATATGTTCTTTTAATTTAACCATTTCAAGCTGTTGTTCGACAACCACTTGATTAAGCGCTTCAATGGTGATCTCTTGAAAAGATAATTTACTTTCCAAATCCTCTAATCTTTCTTCATATTTTTTAAGTAAATCCACTTGAACCTCCTGTCGGGAGTGAAATACATAGATTAGATATTCGATATAATGCCTACTGATAAAGCCTTAGAGAAGTTTTTTCTATTATGATTTACCTGGTAACTTCTTTTTATTGGCCTGGTTTAACTATATTTAATCCCTTAACTTATTGTATTATCTCGCAGTTGATTAGCTAACACACTTTACTATGACTGATTAGGAATAATAAACATAATTGGAGAATTGAATGAAATCATTATTTAAAACAACTCTTTTAGTGACGTCTTTGTCTATGTTGCTAAATATCTCGCAAGTATTCGCTGCTAATGCAAATAAAAAATTTGATAATGAAGATCAGCGTAGCGCTTATGCATTAGGGGCTTCGCTGGGTCGTTACATGGATAATTCTTTAATGCAGCAAAAATCTATCGGTATTAATCTTGATAGGCAACAGCTTTTAGCTGGCGTGCAGGATGCGTTTATTAATAAAAGTAAACTTAGTGATCAAGAAATAGAAACAACCTTAAAAGCACTTGAAAAACAAATACAAACTGCAGCCCAGCTAAAAATGGAAGAAGAGAGTAAAAAGAATGGTAAATTGGGTGATGATTATCGAGCTAAATATCTTAAAGAAGAGAAAAGTGCAGTAAAAACAAAAAGTGGATTAATTTATAAAATTGAAAAACCAGGCCAAGGAGCAAAACCAACAGATAAAGATACTGTCGTGGTAAATTACGAAGGTCGTTTAATTGATGGCTCAGTATTTGACAGTTCTTATAAGCGTAATGAACCGTTAACAATTGCGCTTGATTCAGTGATCCCTGGTTGGACCGAAGGTTTGCAACAATTGAAAAAAGGCGGCAAAATTCAACTTATTATTCCACCAGAATTAGGTTACGGAAAATCTGCAGCAGCGGCAATTCCAGCAAATTCAACTTTGATCTTTAATGTTGAGTTATTAGATATCAAACCGGCTAAGAAATAATTGAGAGACAAAAGAGGCAGAGCTAAACTCTGCCTTTGGCTTTTTTATATATCAAGGATAGTCGAGATTTATTTATATTAATTTATGATGAGTGGCAATATAAATGCGGTAATAGAAATTGCGCATTATCAATAAATACCTCGAATATAATTTAAAGTATTTTTATAAATGTTAATATTATTCAATTTGCTTAAAGTATTATTAGCAGGTTTTTTTGTGATTTTTGTCTAAATTAAATGATTAAGTTACTTTTTTGTTTATGACCTGTGAGGCAGGCCAAAGGTCTGACACGAGATCCCTTGACGATCGGTCTTTGTGGTTTTAACGTCTTAGATTCTTTTTACCGTAAGTTTAGCGTATTGATGATTGCTAAATAAATTGCACATTAATAATAAGATCGGTGTTTACTCACATAATCGTTTAATAAAGTTTCGTCAATATGTAGAGGATGGAGTCTGAATGTCTAACCTATTATATTCTAATGATAGCTGTGATAATGATTTACTGGATGATCAACCGTTTGATGGTGTTGATTACGCGATTTTGACATCTTATGAATCGATGGTTGACGGTTTGGCTATGTTAATTGGTGGGCATTGTGAAATTGTTCTTCATTCACTTGAAGATTTAAAATGTTCAGCGGTCAGAATAGCTAATGGTGAACATACAGGCCGTAAGATTGGTTCACCAATTACCGATTTAGCTTTACGTATGCTACATGATATGACCGATATTGATTCCAGTGTATCGAAAGCTTATTTTACGCGCGCAAAAAGTGGCGCCTTAATGAAATCAGTCACTATTGCTATCCGTAATCCCAAACGGCGAGTTATTGGTTTACTTTGTATTAATATGAATTTAGATATGCCATTTTCTGAGATAGTCAAAACATTTGTGCCGGAAAAAAACCATGAAGTTGCTTCCAACGTTAATTTTGCCTCTTGTGTTGATGATCTTGTTGCTCAGGCATTGGAATTTACCATAGAAGAAGTTAATGCTGATCGCAATGTGCCAAATAATATGAAAAACAGACAAGTCGTGCTCAATTTATATGAAAAAGGAATTTTTGATATTAAAGATGCGATTAATCAGGTTGCTGATCGTTTGAATATTTCTAAGCACACTGTTTATCTCTATATACGGCAGTTTAAAAGTGGTGAGTAAATAAATGGGGGCTTCTACTTTAAATAAGCCTTTGACTTATTGCCTATTAGTGACAGAGCCTACTTATGGAACTCAGCAGGCCGCTAATGCTTGGCAATTCGCGAATGCTTTGGTTATGGAAGGACATATACTAAAAACCGTTTTTTTCTATCAAGAAGGTGTTTATAACGGTAATCAATTAATTTCACCAGCTAGTGATGAATTTAATTTACTTATAGGATGGAAAACATTAGCACAGCAGACAGGATGTCAATTGAATGTCTGCGTTGCTGCTGCATTGCGACGGGGTATTATTGATGAAACTGAAGCCAAAAATAGTCACTTACCCGGTGCTAATCTGGATGAAGATTTTGTATTGAGCGGGTTAGGTAGTTTGGCTGAGGCCATGCTTGTCTGTGATCGCACAGTTCAATTTTGAGATAAATATGAAAAAAATAGCATTTGTATTTATGAAAATACCTCATGGAACTTCAAGTGGTCGTGAAGGATTAGATGCTTTGCTCGCCGCTTCTGCATTAACTGAAAAGATTGGTGTTTTTTTTATTTCTGATGGTGTTTGCCAATTACTGGCCAAACAAAATCCGAGTAAAATCCTGGCGCGTGATTACATTTCAACCTATAAATTACTGCCATTATATGATATTAATGCCTGTTATATTTGTCAGGAAGATCTTGAAGCAAGGGGATTCTCTGCTGACAGTAGTTTTATCCTACCGGCAACAGTTATTCCTGCTGACAGGCTTAGACGTAACTTAGCAGATTATGATGTAATTCTGACTTTCTAGTTAAACAGAAGACTAACATGCTATATACCATTTCTACTTCCCCTTATTATAGTGACTTTGATTCACTAATTAGCTTATTAACGGAACAGGATGAGGTATTATTATTACAGGATGGGGTTTTGCTGGGACATAAAATCTCATCGGCTAATAAAGATAATAATTTTTTAATGCAATTAAAAGATAAAGGGATTCAAGTTTTTGTTTTACAAAATGATTTAGAAGCAAGGGGACTAATGCCATATATGTCATCTTATGTCCGTCAGATATCTTATGTTGATTTTGTGCAATTAACGGTAAAACATCCACAATATTTTGCTTGGTAATGGATGATCCTTTGTATATTTCTTGACACCTGCCTCTGTCAGCAATAAAATTTCGCGTCCTCGTGTTTTATCATGGCGATAAGCGAGGAAAATATCCGTGTTTACGAAGCAAAAACCAGGAGCTTTTTTAATGGCAACAATTAATCAGCTGGTTCGCAAACCACGTAGCTCGAAAGTTGTGAAAAGCAACGTTCCTGCACTGGAAGCTTGCCCGCAAAAACGTGGTGTATGTACTCGCGTATATACTACTACCCCTAAAAAACCTAACTCAGCATTGCGTAAAGTATGCCGTGTTCGTTTAACTAATGGTTATGAAGTGTCTTCTTACATTGGTGGTGAAGGCCATAACTTGCAAGAACACTCAGTAATCTTGATTCGTGGTGGTCGTGTTAAAGACTTACCAGGTGTGCGTTATCACACTGTCCGCGGTGCACTGGACTGTTCTGGTGTAAAAGATCGCAAACAAGGTCGTTCTAAATACGGCGCTAAGAGGCCTAAGGCTTAATGGTTTTCCGTTAAGTAAGGCCAAACATTTAATTTTTAATGTCAAAATAAACTCATAGAGTTTTGGACAACCCTGAATTTAAAAACGGAGTATATCCATGCCACGTCGTCGTGTAATTGGTCAACGTAAAATTCTACCAGATCCAAAGTTTGGATCAGAATTATTGGCTAAATTTATTAATATTTTGATGGTAGATGGTAAAAAATCTACCGCAGAAGCAATTGTATATAGTGCGCTTGAGGCCCTGGCTCAACGTGCTGGAAAAGATCATTTAGAAGCCTTTGAAATAGCTCTGGACAATGTTCGTCCAACAGTGGAAGTTAAATCACGCCGTGTTGGTGGTTCAACTTACCAGGTTCCTGTTGAAGTTCGTCCTGTCCGGCGTAATGCATTAGCAATGCGTTGGATTGTTGAAGCTGCTCGTAAACGCGGTGATAAATCGATGGCTTTGCGCTTAGCAAACGAATTATCTGATGCGGCTGAAAATAAAGGCACTGCTGTTAAAAAACGTGAAGATGTTCATCGTATGGCAGAAGCTAACAAGGCGTTTGCACACTATCGTTGGTAGCATTCGCTAGTTATGTTTCGTAAGGGTAACATGGTGTTACCCTTGTACGAATTGAACGGTCACGAGAGAGGAAAAAATGGCTCGTAAAACTCCCATTACGCGTTATCGCAACATCGGTATTAGTGCCCATATTGATGCTGGTAAGACCACAACAACTGAACGTATCCTATTTTATACTGGCGTGAGCCATAAAATTGGTGAAGTTCATGATGGCGCAGCAACGATGGACTGGATGGAGCAGGAGCAAGAGCGTGGTATTACTATCACTTCAGCTGCAACTACTGCTTTCTGGTCTGGTATGGGTAAACAGTTTGACGAACACCGTATCAACATCATTGACACACCAGGACACGTTGACTTCACTATTGAAGTAGAACGTTCTATGCGTGTTCTTGATGGTGCGGTAATGGTTTATTGTGCAGTTGGTGGTGTTCAACCACAATCTGAAACAGTTTGGCGTCAGGCAAATAAGTATCAAGTACCCCGTATCGCATTTGTTAATAAAATGGATCGTATGGGTGCTAATTTCTTGCGTGTTGTTGAACAGATTGAGTCACGTCTGGCAGCAATACCAGTTCCACTTCAGTTACCTATTGGCGCTGAAGAATCATTCACTGGTGTTATCGATTTAGTTAAAATGAAAGCAATCCAGTGGGATGATAGTGATCAAGGCGTCACTTTCGTTTATGAAGATATTCCAGCAAACTTACAAGCTCAAGCTGAAGAGTGGCATGGTAAGCTGATTGAAGCTGCGGCTGAAGCATCAGATGAGTTTATGGAAAAATATTTTGGTGGCGAAGAGCTGTCTGAAGAAGAGATCAAACAAGCATTGCGTAAGCGCGTATTGAATAATGAAATTATTTTGGTTACGTGCGGTTCAGCCTTTAAAAATAAAGGTGTACAAGCAATGCTGGATGCGGTTATTGAATATTTACCCGCACCTACTGATATTCCGGCAATTAATGGTGTCTTAACCGATGGTAAAAATACACCAGCAGAACGCCATGCAAGTGATGATGAGCCTTTTTCAGCATTAGCATTCAAAATTGCAACTGACCCATTTGTTGGTAATTTGACTTTCTTCCGGGTTTACTCTGGTGTCGTTAATTCAGGTGATACCGTTCTTAACCCAGTTAAAGATAAAAAAGAGCGTTTTGGTCGTATCGTTCAGATGCATGCTAATAAACGTGAAGAAATTAAAGAAGTCCGAGCGGGTGACATTGCTGCCGCTATCGGCCTCAAAGATGTGACTACCGGTGATACACTATGTGCTATGGATGCGCCAATTATTTTGGAGCGTATGGAATTTCCACAGCCTGTTATCTCGGTTGCTATTGAACCTAAAACTAAAGCTGACCAAGAAAAAATGGGTATTGCTTTAGGTCGTTTGGCTCAAGAAGATCCATCCTTCCGCGTGTCAACAGATGAAGAATCTGGTCAGACAATTATTGCTGGTATGGGTGAGTTGCATCTGGAAGTATTGGTTGACCGTATGCGTCGTGAATTTAAAGTTGAAGCGAACGTTGGTAAACCACAAGTAGCATACCGTGAGACTATTCGTAAGTCTGTTGAGCAGGAAGGTAAGTTTGTTCGTCAGTCTGGTGGTCGTGGTCAATTTGGTCATGTATGGATACGCGTTGAACCTTTGGAAGCAGGCCATGAAATTGGTTATGAATTCCACAACGAAATCGTTGGTGGCGTTGTACCTAAAGAGTACATACCTGCGGTGGATAAAGGCGTTCAAGAACAGATGAAAAATGGTGTTCTGGCGGGCTACCCCATTGTTGATGTCAAAGTGGCATTGTATGATGGTTCCTATCATGAGGTTGATTCCTCGGAAATGGCATTCAAAATTGCAGGTTCTGTGGCTTTCAAAGAAGGTTTCATGAAAGCAGGTCCAGTTTTACTGGAGCCAATCATGAAAGTTGAAGTTGAAACGCCTGAAGACTATATGGGTGACGTAATTGGTGACCTGAACCGTCGTCGTGGTATGATTGAAGGTATGGAAGATACAGCAACTGGTAAGACAGTTCGTGCTCAAGTACCACTATCAGAAATGTTTGGTTATGCCACAGATCTGCGTTCACAAACTCAAGGTCGTGCTTCTTACTCAATGGAATTTTTGAAGTACAATGAAGCACCAACCAATGTTGCTCAAGCAATTATTGAAGCTCGTAAAGCTAAGTAATTGGCTTTCGGTTTAACTATTTAATCTGGTTCTCTCCTATTGTTTGAGAGAACTCTATAAGGAATAGAGTCGTGTCTAAAGAAAAATTTGAACGTAAAAAACCGCACGTTAACGTTGGTACAATCGGCCACGTTGACCATGGTAAAACAACTTTAACTGCAGCAATCACCACTGTATTAGCGAAAACTTATGGCGGTAGTGCACGTGCATTTGATCAAATTGATAATGCACCAGAAGAAAAAGCGCGCGGTATCACAATTTCTACCTCTCACGTAGAATATGATACGCCAACCCGCCATTATGCCCACGTTGATTGCCCAGGCCACGCAGATTATGTAAAAAACATGATCACCGGTGCGGCACAAATGGACGGTGCAATTTTAGTGGTTGCGGCAACAGATGGTCCAATGCCACAAACACGTGAGCATATCCTATTAGGTCGCCAGGTAGGTGTTCCTTACATCATCGTTTTCCTGAACAAATGTGATATGGTAGATGATGAAGAGCTGTTGGAACTGGTTGAAATGGAAGTGCGTGAGCTTCTTTCTCAGTATGATTTCCCAGGAGACGACACGCCGGTAATCAAAGGTTCAGCATTGAAGGCGCTGGAAGGCGTTGCTGAGTGGGAAGAGAAAATTCTAGAGTTAGCGAAAGCATTAGATGACTACATTCCAGAGCCAGAGCGTGCGATAGATAAACCGTTCTTGTTGCCAATCGAAGACGTATTTTCAATCTCAGGCCGTGGAACCGTAGTAACAGGCCGTGTAGAGCGTGGTGTAGTTAAGGTTGGTGAAGAAGTTGAAATCGTCGGAATTAAAGAGACGACCAAAACGACGTGTACAGGCGTAGAAATGTTCCGCAAACTGCTGGACGAAGGTCGTGCAGGTGAGAACGTAGGTGTATTATTACGTGGTACCAAGCGTGAAGATGTAGAGCGTGGTCAAGTATTAGCAAAACCAGGTTCAATCAATCCGCATACACAATTTGAATCAGAAGTATATATTTTGAGCAAAGATGAGGGCGGTCGCCATACGCCATTCTTTAAAGGTTACCGTCCACAGTTTTATTTTAGAACGACGGATGTAACGGGCACAATCGAGTTGCCAGAAGGCGTAGAGATGGTAATGCCAGGTGATAATATCAACATGAAAGTGACGTTGATAGCGCCAATCGCGATGGATGAAGGATTGCGTTTTGCGATCCGTGAAGGTGGCCGTACAGTCGGTGCCGGTGTCGTTGCTAAAATTATTGCTTAATCTTTAGAGCAATAATTGTAAAAAGGGCATCATCTGATGCCTTTTTTATACTAGCTTGGATAACTTAAGAACCTATCTCATCAATAGTTTATATGGTAGTTTAATTATTGGTGAGATAGGCTCTGATTAAAGAATTATTGGATGTCTCTCAATAGTTGAATGTCATACTGGTTTATGGCGTAAAGTGAGATACAATAGTGGTATGTTTTATTTCGGTCAAATTTGAATTGTTTTACGAGGCAAATTGACTTTTTATTATATCATAGTAACGGGTTGATTTATGAGTGTGAATAGCGATGCTCAAGAAAGCGGACGTAGTTTTGATGTAGCAAAATGGGTATTAGTCGCGATTCTTTTAGTTATTGCTATTGTTGGTAATTATTATTTCCGACAATACAATCTTGCATTACGTGTCATAGCAGTTGTTGCTATTGCCGCGCTTGCTGGTGGCATTGCATTGTGGACAGCAAAAGGAAAAGCAACTTTAGCATTTGCTCGCGAAGCTCGTATTGAAATGCGTAAAGTCATTTGGCCAACGCGCCAGGAAACATTACAGACAACATTAATTGTTGCGGCAGTTACTGCCGTTATGGCACTAATTCTTTGGGGATTAGATGGTATACTGGTGCGTTTAGTTTCATTTATTACAGGCCTGAGGTTCTAAGATGTCTGAATCCCCTAAAAAACGCTGGTATATTATTCAAGCATTTTCTGGTTTTGAAGCTAGAGTTGCCGAGTCATTGCGTGAACATATCAAGTTGCATGATATGGAAGATAAGTTTGGTGAAGTGATGGTGCCAACCGAAGAAGTTATGGAAATTCGAAGTGGCCAACGTCGTAAAAGTGAACGAAAATTCTTTCCAGGATATGTTTTAGTTCAAATGACTATGGATGATGCTAGCTGGCATTTAGTGCGCAGTGTACCACGTGTTATGGGTTTTATTGGTGGTACACCAGATCGCCCAGCTCCTATTAGCGATAAAGAAGTTGATGCGATTATGAATCGCTTGCAGCAAGTAGGGGATAAGCCGCGACCTAAAACACTGTTTGAGCCAGGAGAAATGGTTCGTGTTAGTGATGGTCCATTTGCAGATTTCAACGGTGTGGTTGAAGAAGTTGATTATGAAAAGAGCCGTCTTAAAGTATCGGTTTCTATTTTCGGTCGCGCAACACCGGTAGAGTTAGATTTTAGTCAAGTAGAAAAAGTGTAATACACTTGACAACTTGCTAAAGGCGGGAAATTTAGCTACAATTTCGCGCTTTTATTTTTTATGGTCTGAAAATTGCACAGGTCATTATATACACAGCAGGGGAGCTTCATAATTGAAGCGACATTACCCAATTAGAGGAAATATGCATGGCTAAGAAAGTACAAGCCTATGTTAAGCTGCAAGTTGCAGCAGGCATGGCTAATCCTAGTCCTCCTGTTGGTCCAGCTTTGGGTCAGCAAGGTGTGAATATCATGGAATTTTGTAAGGCGTTTAATGCTAAGACAGATAGCTTAGAAAAAGGCTTGCCAATTCCAGTTGTAATTACTGTCTATTCAGACCGTTCATTTACATTTATAACCAAGACACCACCTGCTGCCGTATTACTGAAAAAAGCAGCGGGTGTTAAATCAGGTTCAGTTACACCAAATAAAGAGAAAGTTGGTAAAGTAACCAGCGCACAAATTCGTGAAATTGCTGAAACTAAAGCTGCGGATATGACAGGGGCTGATATTGAAGCGATGATGCGTTCAATTGAAGGTACTGCTCGTTCCATGGGCTTGGTGGTGGAGGGTTAATCAATGGCTAAACTAACCAAGCGTATGCGCAATATCCGTGAAAAGATTGATGCAACTAAACAATATGATATTACTGAAGCAATTACACTCTTGAAAGAATTAGCGACGGCTAAATTTGTAGAAAGCGTTGACGTTGCAGTTAATCTTGGTATTGATGCACGTAAATCTGATCAAAATGTTCGTGGGGCAACTGTTTTGCCGCATGGTACCGGTCGTTCTGTTCGTGTTGCGGTATTTACTCAAGGAGCAAATGCTGAAGCTGCAACAGCTGCTGGAGCTGAATTAGTTGGTATGGAAGAACTGGCTGATAAAATTAAAAAGGGTGAAATGGACTTTGATGTTGTTATTGCTTCGCCAGACGCAATGCGCATTGTTGGCCAGTTAGGTCAGATTTTAGGACCTCGTGGCTTAATGCCAAATCCTAAAGTTGGTACAGTAACGCCTAATATCGCTGAAGCGGTTCAAAATGCCAAAGCTGGTCAGATCCGTTATCGTAATGATAAAAACGGTATCATTCATACCACTATCGGTAAAGTTGATTTTGACGATAGTAAATTAAAAGAAAACCTTGAAGCACTATTGGTTGCGTTGAAAAAAGCAAAACCCTCTTCTGCTAAAGGTGTTTATATTAAGAAAATTAGCCTATCTACCACGATGGGAGCAGGAGTTGCTGTTGATCAAGCAGGATTATCTGCGTCAGCATAATTTTTGAGTATCATTTTTAGCTTTACCTTTGTGTTAAATTTGTATAGAATTCGGCGCCTTATGTTTGCTATTTCTATTTTAAACAGAAAATAGCAAACAGCTGAATTTAGGTTGGTGCCTGGCCTTATCCAGGGCCCCGTCCAAGACCTTAGGTGTAAGTGATTACTTAATATCCTACGTAGACGGTGACAGAGCCACTAAGATTAATTTCTGGATTCTGCTCACCGTATTTAACGCTCAAACATATGGGATGTTTTGAGTGATGTGAGTCCCGGGGTAACCCGGTTAATCCAGGAGCAAGAAGCTAATGGCACTAAATCTTCAAGACAAACAAGCGATTGTTGCTGAAGTCAGCGAAGTAGCCAAAGGTGCGCTGTCTGCAGTTGTCGCGGATTCTCGTGGTGTAGCTGTAGATAAAATGACTGAACTGCGTAAAGCAGGTCGCGAAGCAGGTGTTTATCTGCGTGTTGTTCGTAATACGTTGATGCGCCGTGTTGTTGAAGGTACTGCTTATGAGTGCCTCAAAGAAGCGTTTATTGGTCCAACCTTGATTGCTTTTTCTAATGAACATCCGGGCGCAGCAGCTCGTTTGTTTAAAGAATTCGCGAAAGCGAATCCAGCATTCGAGATTAAAGCAGCAGCCTTTGAAGGAGAGCTTATCCCAGCGAATCAAATCGATCGTTTGGCAACTCTTCCAACTTACGAAGAAGCAATTGCGCGTCTGATGTCAACCATGAAAGAAGCCTCTGCAGGTAAGTTGGCTTGCATTATGGCGGCACTACGCGATCAGAAAGAAGCTGCTTAAAGCTATTTCCGTTGTTGCTTTTTAACGTATAAAATATTTCTGAATTTTAGGAACCCTTGTTATGTCTGTAATAACTAAAGAACAAATTCTTGATGCAGTTGCAGAAATGTCTGTAATGGACGTTGTTGCACTGATCACTATGATGGAAGAAAAGTTTGGCGTTTCTGCTGCGGCAGCAGTCGCGGTTGCTGCACCTGGTGCAGCTGAAGCAGTTGAAGAAAAAACTGAATTTGATGTTATCTTATCTGCTATTGGTGCTAACAAAGTTGCGGTTATTAAAGCTGTTCGTACAGCAACTGGCTTAGGACTAAAAGAAGCTAAAGAAATGGTAGAATCAGCGCCAGCAACAATTAAAGAAGCAGTAAGCAAAGACGAATCTGAAACATTGAAGAAATCGCTGGAAGACGCGGGTGCTTCTGTTGAAGTTAAATAAGCTTTGCTTTAAGTTGGCAGCCTAATTTTATAGGCTGACGGCTGGTGATTTTTTAGTCACCAGCCTTTTTGCGCTATAAAGTGTATTAGGGTATCAGTAATATTTCACACTGTTTAGTTACTGAGTTATCCTTTCAATGCTTTTTGCTATTGACGACTTAATATACTGCGTTTATGACTCTGACAATTAAAGCTTGGTAGTTATATAATGCAATTAAATGATTTAAGAGTAATAGCAATAAGTATTATGGAAAATAATCTGTTTTCCGTTCCAAAAAATAGTGTTGCAGATGCTGTCCTTTAGGACGGACAGAGTGGGCCACTGATCAGCAAGCTGAGGAACCCTATGGTTTACTCCTATACCGAGAAAAAACGTATTCGTAAGGATTTTGGCAAACGTCCGCAAGTTTTGGATGTTCCTTATCTTTTATCTATCCAACTTGACTCGTTCGCTAAATTTATCGAGCAAGATTTAGAAGGTCAGAATGGGCTGGAAGCAGCATTCCGTTCTGTATTTCCAATTCAAAGCTACAGTGGCAATGCTGAATTGCAATATGTTAGCTATCGTCTTGGTGAACCTGTATTTGATGTTAAAGAATGTCAGATCCGTGGTGTCACTTATTCTGCTCCTTTACGGGTTAAACTACGCCTTGTTATTTACGAGCGTGAAGCACCAGAAGGCACAGTAAAGGATATAAAAGAGCAAGAAGTTTACATGGGTGAAATTCCACTCATGACAGATAATGGTACTTTTATTATCAATGGTACAGAGCGTGTTATTGTCTCTCAATTACATCGCAGCCCTGGTGTATTTTTTGATAGTGATAAAGGTAAAACCCATTCTTCAGGTAAGGTATTATATAATGCACGCATTATTCCTTACCGTGGTTCATGGTTAGATTTTGAATTTGATCCTAAAGATAATCTTTTCGTTCGTATTGATCGCCGTCGTAAATTACCGGCGACCATTATTCTACGTGCGATGGATTATGGTACCGAAGAAATCCTCAATCTCTTTTTTGAGAAAACGATTTTCCAAATCAGTGATAATAAACTGTTGATGACGTTGATACCTGAACGTTTACGTGGTGAAACGGCTTCTTTTGATATTGAAGCCAACGGTAAAGTCTATATTGAAAAAGGCCGCCGTATTACTGCACGTCACATTCGTCAGCTAGAAAAAGACCAAATCAGCAGTATTGAAGTACCTGTTGAGTATATTGCCGGTAAAGTGGTAGCTAGAGATTACATTGATGAAAGTACCGGCGAATTAATCTGTACAGCTAATACAGAGCTTTCTCTGGATATGTTGGCACGTCTAAGTCAAGGCGGTCATAAAACCATTGAGACCCTATTTACTAATGACTTAGATCATGGTGCATATATTTCAGAAACATTGCGTACTGATCCAACAAATGATCGTTTAAGTGCATTAGTTGAAATTTACCGTATGATGCGTCCAGGCGAGCCACCTACTCGCGAAGCGGCAGAAAATCTGTTTGAGAACTTATTCTTTTCTGAAGAACGTTATGATCTTTCCGCTGTAGGGCGCATGAAATTTAATCGCTCACTAGATCGTGAAGCAATTGAAGGCTCAAGCATCTTAAGTAAACAAGATATCATTGATGTGATGAAAAAACTCATTGGTATTCGTAACGGTAAAGGTGAAGTTGATGATATTGACCATTTAGGTAACCGTCGTATTCGTTCGGTTGGCGAAATGGCTGAAAATCAGTTCCGAGTTGGTTTAGTGCGAGTTGAGCGTGCGGTTAAAGAGCGTTTATCATTAGGTGATTTAGATGCATTAATGCCTCAGGACATGATTAACGCGAAGCCGATTTCTGCTGCGGTTAAAGAGTTTTTTGGTTCCAGCCAATTATCGCAGTTTATGGATCAGAATAACCCACTGTCTGAAATCACACATAAACGTCGTATTTCAGCATTAGGGCCAGGTGGATTAACACGTGAACGAGCTGGCTTTGAAGTTCGTGACGTACATCCAACGCACTACGGACGTGTATGTCCAATTGAAACACCTGAAGGACCAAATATCGGTTTGATTAACTCATTGTCTGTCTATGCACAAACCAATGGGTATGGTTTTTTGGAAACGCCTTATCGTTTGGTAAGAGATGTTATCGTTACTGATGAAATTCATTATTTGTCGGCGATTGAAGAAGGTAACTACATCATTGCTCAGGCGAATACTGTTTTAGATGATGATGGTCGGTTTGTTGAAGAATTAATCACTTGTCGTAATAAAGGTGAATCCAGTTTATTCAGCCAAGATCAAGTGGAATATATGGACGTTTCAACCCAGCAGGTTGTTTCTGTTGGTGCTTCATTAATTCCATTCCTTGAGCATGATGATGCAAACCGTGCATTGATGGGTGCGAACATGCAACGTCAGGCGGTACCGACGTTACGCTCAGATAAGCCATTGGTTGGAACGGGTATGGAGCGTGCCGTTGCTGTTGACTCTGGGGTAACAGCGGTAGCTAAACGTGGTGGTACCGTTCAGTATGTTGACGCTTCACGTATTGTTATCAAAGTTAATGAAGATGAAATGTATCCTGGTGAAGCCGGCATTGACATCTATAATCTGACTAAATATACGCGTTCTAATCAGAACACTTGTATTAATCAAATGCCATGTGTTTCGCTCGGTGAACCGATTGAACGCGGTGATGTTTTGGCTGATGGACCATCGACTGATTTAGGTGAATTGGCGCTTGGTCAAAATATGCGCGTGGCGTTCATGCCCTGGAATGGTTACAACTTTGAAGATTCTATTTTGGTATCTGAACGAGTAGTACAGGAAGATCGTTTTACCACCATTCATATTCAGGAATTAGCTTGTGTATCGCGTGATACTAAGTTAGGGCCAGAAGAGATTACGGCGGATATTCCTAACGTAGGTGAAGCTGCATTATCCAAATTGGATGAATCAGGTATTGTTTATATCGGTGCTGAAGTAACGGGCGGCGACATTCTGGTTGGTAAGGTAACACCGAAAGGTGAAACGCAATTAACGCCAGAAGAGAAATTGTTGCGCGCTATTTTTGGTGAAAAAGCTTCTGATGTTAAAGATTCTTCACTGCGGGTACCAAATGGGGTATCAGGAACGGTTATTGATGTACAAGTCTTTACCCGTGATGGCGTAGAGAAAGATAAACGTGCGTTAGAAATTGAAGAAATGCAGCTTCGCGATGCGAAGAAAGACTTAACTGAAGAGTTGCGTATCTTTGAAGCAGGTTTATTTGCCCGTATCCGTGCAGTACTAACTAATGGCGGTATTGAAGGTGAAAAACTGGATAAATTACCGCGTGAACGTTGGTTAGAATTATCCTTAAAGGATGAAGAAAAACAAAATCAGCTAGAGCAATTAGCTGAGCAGTATGATGAGCTGAAAGCTGAATTTGAGAAGAAGCTAGAGGCTAAACGTCGTAAGATCACTCAAGGTGATGATTTAGCGCCAGGCGTATTGAAAATCGTTAAAGTTTATTTGGCAGTAAAACGTCAAATCCAACCGGGCGATAAAATGGCCGGCCGGCATGGTAACAAAGGTGTTATTTCAAAAATTAACCCTGTTGAAGACATGCCTTACGATGAAAGTGGTAACACTGTTGATATCGTTTTGAACCCACTGGGCGTACCATCACGTATGAATATTGGTCAAATTCTGGAAACCCATTTGGGGATGGCTGCTAAAGGTATTGGTGATAAGATCAATGCCATGCTGAAACAACAGCGTGAAGTAGCCAAATTGAGAGAATTTATTCAGAAAGCTTATGACTTAGGAGATGATCCTCGTCAAAAAGTTGATCTCAGTACCTTTTCTGATGAACAAGTTCTGCGGTTAGCACATAATTTGAAGAAAGGTATGCCAATTGCGACACCGGTCTTTGATGGTGCAAAAGAAAAGGAAATCAAAGAGCTATTAACTTTAGCTGAGTTGCCGACTTCCGGTCAGATTACATTGTATGATGGTCGTACAGGCGAGAAATTTGAACGTCAGGTGACAGTTGGCTATATGTATATGCTAAAACTGAATCATCTTGTTGATGATAAAATGCATGCACGTTCAACAGGCTCCTATAGTCTGGTTACTCAACAACCGTTGGGTGGTAAAGCACAGTTTGGTGGTCAGCGTTTTGGTGAGATGGAAGTTTGGGCTCTGGAAGCATATGGCGCCGCTTACACCTTGCAAGAAATGCTTACCGTTAAATCCGATGATGTGAACGGACGTACTAAGATGTATAAAAACATCGTAGACGGCAACCATCAGATGGAACCAGGGATGCCGGAGTCTTTCAATGTATTATTGAAAGAGATCCGTTCGCTGGGTATTAACATCGAACTGGAAGACGAGTAATAAGTGATGTTGTAAAGCTTAGTCGCGACTAAGCTTTATAAATTGTTACACTGGGTTTAGGAGGAAGTGGTTAAAACCGCTTCCTCGCAGGTTTAACTCCGACAGGAGCCATTCCGTGAAAGACTTATTAAAGTTTCTGAAAGCACAGACTAAAACAGAAGAGTTTGATGCGATCAAGATTGCTCTGGCCTCTCCAGATATGATCCGTTCATGGTCATTTGGTGAAGTGAAAAAGCCAGAAACTATTAACTACCGTACGTTCAAGCCTGAGCGCGATGGTCTTTTCTGTGCACGTATTTTCGGGCCAGTTAAAGATTATGAATGTTTGTGTGGTAAATATAAACGATTAAAACACCGAGGTGTGATTTGTGAGAAATGTGGTGTTGAGGTTACTCAGACTAAAGTGCGTCGTGAACGTATGGGTCATATTGAGTTGGCTTCACCGACAGCGCATATCTGGTTTTTAAAATCATTACCGTCACGTATTGGTTTGTTACTTGATATGCCTTTGCGTGATATTGAGCGGGTACTCTACTTCGAATCTTGTGTTGTGGTCGAAGGGGGTATGACAAGCTTAGAGCGTGGACAAATCTTGACTGAAGAGCAATATCTTGATGCTTTGGAAGAGTTTGGTGATGAATTTGACGCTAAAATGGGTGCAGAAGCTATCCAATCTTTGCTAAAAAATCTCGATTTGGAGCAAGAGTGTGAAGTGCTACGTGAAGAGTTAAATACAACTAACTCTGAAACTAAGCGGAAGAAATTGACTAAGCGTATCAAACTGCTAGAAGCGTTTATTCAGTCTGGTAATAAGCCTGAGTGGATGATCCTGAATGTACTGCCGGTATTACCGCCGGATTTGCGTCCGCTTGTTCCGCTAGATGGTGGTCGCTTTGCAACTTCTGATTTAAATGATTTATATCGTCGCGTTATTAACCGTAACAATCGTTTAAAGCGTCTATTGGATTTGGCTGCGCCTGATATCATTGTACGTAATGAAAAACGAATGCTACAAGAAGCGGTTGACGCACTGCTGGATAATGGACGTCGTGGACGTGCGATTACTGGTTCAAATAAACGTCCGCTGAAATCTTTGGCCGATATGATCAAAGGTAAGCAAGGTCGTTTCCGTCAGAACTTACTGGGTAAGCGTGTTGATTACTCAGGTCGTTCTGTTATCACGGTTGGTCCTTATCTTCGCTTGCACCAATGTGGTTTGCCGAAGAGAATGGCATTAGAATTATTTAAGCCATTTATTTATGGTAAATTGGAATTACGTGGATTAGCGACAACGATCAAAGCAGCCAAGAAGATGGTTGAGCGTGAAGAAGCTGTCGTTTGGGATATTCTCGATGAAGTGATTCGTGAACATCCGGTGATGCTAAACCGTGCTCCAACGCTGCATCGTCTTGGTATTCAGGCGTTTGAGCCTATTTTGATTGAAGGTAAAGCAATCCAATTACACCCACTTGTGTGTGCTGCTTATAACGCTGACTTTGACGGTGACCAGATGGCTGTTCACGTCCCGTTAACTTTAGAAGCGCAGTTAGAAGCGCGTGCCTTAATGATGTCGACAAATAATATTTTGTCGCCAGCCAGTGGTGAACCTATCATAGTACCTTCTCAAGACGTGGTACTTGGTTTGTACTATATGACACGTGATTGTGTAAATGCTGAAGGTGAAGGCATGGTATTGTCTGGCCCGAAAGAAGCTGAGCGGGTTTACCGTGCAGGCTTAGCATCATTACATGCTCGCATTAAAGTCCGTATTATAGAAGAAGTCCGTGATGGTGAAGGTAATGTTGAGGTTGCAACTCAGTTAGTTGATACCACAATTGGTCGCGCTATCTTGTGGATGATTGTACCTAAAGGCCTGCCATACTCATTGGTTAATCAGCCGTTGGGTAAAAAAGCAATTTCTAAAATGCTTAATACTTGTTACCGGGTTTTAGGTTTAAAACCAACCGTTATCTTTGCCGACCAGATCATGTACACCGGTTTTGCTTATGCAGCTCGTTCTGGTGCTTCTGTTGGTATTGATGATATGGTAATACCAGAGAAGAAAGCCAGTATTATTGCTGAAGCTGAAGCTGAGGTTGCTGAAATTCAAGAACAGTTCCAATCAGGTCTGGTTACTGCGGGCGAACGTTATAACAAAGTTATTGACATTTGGGCTGCGGCTAATGAGCGTGTCGCAAAAGCGATGATGGAGAATTTATCCACAGAAACCGTTGTTAACCGTGATGGCCAAGACGAACAACAAGTTTCGTTTAACAGCATCTTTATGATGGCTGACTCTGGAGCACGTGGTTCTGCCGCACAGATCCGTCAGTTAGCGGGTATGCGTGGTTTGATGGCGAAGCCGGATGGTTCAATTATCGAGACACCGATCACCGCTAACTTCCGTGAAGGTTTGAACGTATTACAATACTTCATTTCAACTCACGGTGCACGTAAAGGTCTAGCCGATACCGCCTTGAAGACAGCAAACTCAGGTTATTTAACCCGTCGTTTAGTTGATGTTGCACAAGATCTGGTTGTCACTGAGGATGATTGTGGTACCCACGACGGTATTTTAATGACACCAGTTATTGAAGGTGGTGACGTTAAAGAACCTTTACGCGAACGTGTCTTGGGTCGAGTCACCGCGGAAGATATATTAGTACCTGGTACAGCGGACATTTTAATACCGCGTAACGCCTTATTAAGTGAAAAATGGTGTGATGAACTGGAAGCTAACTCTGTTGATAGCGTAAAAGTACGCTCTGTTGTAAGTTGTGAAACTGACTTTGGTGTTTGTGCGAAATGTTATGGACGTGATTTAGCGCGGGGTCATATCATCAATAAAGGTGAAGCTGTTGGTGTTATTGCTGCTCAATCAATCGGTGAGCCTGGCACACAGTTGACAATGCGTACATTCCATATTGGTGGTGCGGCATCACGTGCTGCTGCGGAATCGAGTATTCAGGTACGTAACAAAGGTAATATCAAGCTAGTTAATGCTAAGTTTGTAAAAAACTCTGAAGGTCACTTGGTTATCACTTCTCGTAATACAGAATTGCGAGTGGTAGATGAATTTGGTCGAACCAAAGAAAGCTATAAAGTTCCTTACGGTGCACACCTGAATAAAGGTGATGGTGATGGCGTTAATGGTGGTGAAACCGTTGCTAACTGGGATCCACATACCATGCCGGTTATCAGTGAAGTTGCGGGTATTATTCGTTTCTCTGATATGGCAGATGGACAATCTATTATACGTCAGACAGATGAGCTAACGGGTTTATCATCAATTGTTGTGCTCGATACAGCTGAGCGTACTGCGGGTAGTAAAGATTTGCGTCCTGCATTGCGTGTTGCTGATGCGAAAGGCAATGATGTATTAATTCCGGGTACTGATATGCCAGCGCAATATTTCTTGCCTGGTAAAGCGATTGTTCAATTGGATGATGGTGCAACAATTAATATTGGTGATACCTTAGCTCGTATTCCACAAGAATCGGGCGGTACTAAGGATATTACTGGTGGTTTACCACGGGTTGCTGATCTATTCGAAGCACGTCGACCAAAAGAGCCGGCTATTTTGGCTGAAATTAGCGGTATTATTTCTTTTGGTAAGGAAACTAAAGGTAAGCGTCGCCTAGTTATCACACCGATAGATGGTGATGATGCATACGAAGAGATGATCCCTAAATGGCGTCAGCTTAATGTCTTTGAAGGTGAGCGAGTTGAGCGTGGTGATGTGATTTCTGATGGTCCGGAATCACCGCATGATATTTTACGTTTGCGTGGAGCGCATGCTGTTGCTCGTTATATCACCAATGAAGTCCAAGAAGTTTATCGTCTACAAGGCGTTAAAATTAACGATAAGCATATTGAAGTTATCGTTCGTCAGATGTTACGTAAAGTCACAATTGTTGATGCTGGTAGCTCTGAATTCTTGGAAGGTGAACAAGTAGAGTATGCACGCGTTAAAGTAGCTAATCGTAAATTAGAGCAAGATGGAAAAGTACCTGCTACCTTCAGTCGTGATCTGCTAGGTATTACCAAAGCGTCTCTGGCGACAGAGTCCTTTATCTCAGCAGCGTCATTCCAGGAAACAACACGTGTGCTTACTGAAGCTGCGGTGGCTGGAAAACGTGATGAACTTCGTGGTTTGAAGGAGAACGTCATCGTTGGTCGTCTAATTCCTGCCGGTACAGGTTATGCATATCACCAAGATCGGATGCGTCGTCGTCATATGGTTAACGAACCTGTTGAATCATCACAAGTTAGCGCTGATGAGGCAACGGCTAATTTGGCAGAATTGCTAAATGCGGGTTTTGGTAACCGAGACCATGAATAATGCAGCTTGATCTGTAAAAAATGCCCTCATAACGAGGGCATTTTTATAGCTATATTATGGAGAAAATTAAATAATGACACGCTGTCGTTTTATTACTTTATATATATTGAGTATTTTTATTTCTTTTTTTCTCAGTTTTCCACTTTATGCGGAAAACAGCATGGTTCCATTGTTAGAAAAACGTCTTGATGCTCATTTAAACAAACCAATGAAAGTTAGCCAGGATAGTGTGATTTATGCGGTAGTGGGAGGAAAAATACGGCCAGCTGGTTGGTTATTGAAAAATTCGGTTTTACTTATGCAACCGGCGAAAAATAATTTTTACCGTTTTCATTTTGGCAATAGTGTTGGTTATATTACTCAGCAACAAGCTTTTGAGGCCAAAAAAAATCAGTTTCCGGCTGATACATTAAAACAATTAGATCAGCCAGTTTATGACTATTTAGTGACCACTGAAAAAACGCCTATCTATGAAAATACAGATGAGAAAAGCACAGTTATTGGTTTTCTGTCCGCCAATTTACGTTATCCAGTACTAAGTCGAATAGCGAAGAAAGTTGAGTTTGACTCATCATCCATGAGTTCTTGGTTTATTATTGATCTTGGTGGTAGACTGGCTTTTATTGATGGTCAAGATGTTTCATTAGATAAAGGGATCCCAATTCTCACCTATCATCATTTACTTCCTGATAATGAAAATAAATTATTTCGCCATACTTCAACAACTACTTCGGTAACAGCTTTTAAAGCTCAAATGGATTACTTAAAACAAGCGGGTTATCAGACAATTACCTTGGATGAAGTTGATGGTTATTTAAAGAAAAAAATTAATTTGCCGGGTAAGGTAGTCAGTATAACTTTTGATGATGGCTTAAAATCGGTTTATCGTTATGCTTATCCAATCTTGAAAGCGCATGCGCAGCTAGCAACGCTTTTTGTTATCTCCTCGCGGATTAAATTTCATGATCAAAAATGGGATCCGAGTGGTTTACAATTTATGAATAGAGATGAGTTGAAAAACAGTCGCGATGTCTTTGATTATTCAATCTCACTCCCATTTTCTGCATAGATTAGATAATAAAAATCAACCGATTATTTTTAGCCGATCTTATCGTACAGTAAAACTTGATTTTGCCCATTCTCGTCGTGTATTAGCGCCATTTAATCCCTTTCAACGTTACTTGGCATATCCTTTTGGTGCCTATAATGGACAGGTCATGGATGCGGCAAAAGCTGTTGGAATGATGTTGGCGCTGACGACTATTCAAGGTAAAGTGAAACTGGGTGATAATCCGTATGCCTTGAAACGATTATATGCCTTGCGGAATGATCCAATGGAAAAATTTGCCCAAATGGTGGGCAATGGCGAGCAACAAATTATTAATAAAGACATTATTGTTGATCAATAAAGACTCATTATGTAGGTATCACTATAGGTAAGATCATAGCTAGGCAAATTTTTATTCTATTTAGTTGCTAGAAAAAAAGGAATTAAAAATTAACCATTTGATCGAGTAGACCCGCTATCACCACCGATTAAGGTGGTGTTTTACTAACGGCCTAAATGGTGATCCCAATCTTTCCAGACGGGTTGGAGTCCAGCATTGATAATAACCTTAGTCATGGTTTCAGCGCTGCGATTATCATAGACAGTAAATTGCTCTAGGGTTTGATGATTGTCAGCATAACCACCGGGTTGAGTCTTTGAACCAGCGCTAAGCGTATTGATAACCAGTGGAATAATATTATCACGGAAAAAAGGAGATTCACGGGTTGATAATGAAAGCTCAACTTCGGGTGCCAATAAACGGAAAGCGCAAATTAATTGAATTAATTCTGCTTCGTGGATGGTTGATGCTGGCTGAATACCCCCTATACAAGCGCGTATTCGGGGGAAAGAAATAGAGTAACGGCTTTTCCAATATTTTTTGCAGATAAGATAGATGATTTGCGACGAAATAATAGTCAACTCGCCAATTATTGGATAATCCGATTAGTGCACCTAAACCGATTTTATCAATACCGGCCTGGCCAAGGCGATCCGGTGTTTCTAGACGCCAAAAAAAATCTTGTTTTTTCCCCCGTAAATGGTGCTGATGATAAGTTTCCTGGTAAACCAGTACACCATCTAAGCCAATTGCTTTCAATTCCCTATATTCTGTAATTGTTAATGGCTGAACCTCCATCAATAGCGTACTGAAATATTTTTTAATTAATGGAATATATTGGCGAAAATAATTCATCCCCACTTTGCTTGGATGTTCACCGGTTACCAGCAAGAGATTATTGTATCCAATGGAACGTAGCGCTTCGCATTCTGCAATAATTTCTGTTTCGTTAAGTGTTTTTCGTTTGATTGGGTTGTGCATGGAAAAACCACAATAAGTACAATTATTAGCACACATGTTAGACAGGTAGAGCGGTACATAAAGACCAACAGTATTGCCAAAGCGCTGGCGGGTTAATTTTTGCGCTTTTTGAGCGATAACTTCCAGATAGGGGTAGGCAGCGGGTGAAATGAGAGCCATAAAATCATTCAGGGACGGTCTGTCTGAGCAAATCGCTTTTTCAACCTCTTGAGCCGATTTGCTATTAATTTGTATCGCTAGTTGCTGCCAATCAAGTTGCTGATAAATTTCAGTAAAAGCCGTCATTATTGTAATGCCTCGAGGAATTGAGTTAAAGGGCTACTGGATGTCGCTCGATGCTGCTGTGCCGCGAGGCCAGCCGCTTGTACTATCTCACCTACTTCAGTGGCAATGCGAAAAGCGTGAGCCATTGCAACAGGATCATTAGCAACGGCAATGGCGGTATTTACCAGTACAGCATCGGCTCCCATTTCCAAAGCGGTTAATGCATGACTGGGTGCTCCGAGCCCTGCATCGACAATAACTGGGATAGAGGCTTGTTCAATAATAATTTGTAGAAAATCGTAGGTAATTAATCCTTTATTGCTACCGATAGGTGCGCCAAGCGGCATCACAGCAGCGCAACCTACCTCCTCTAAACGCCGGCACAAGACAGGATCGGCACTACAATAAGGTAAAACAATAAAACCTTCTTTTACCAATAGTTCAGCCGCTTTTAGCGTCTCAATCGGATCGGGTAATAAGTATTTTGTATCGGGGTGGATCTCAAGTTTTACCCAATTTGTGGCTAAGGCTTCACGTGCTAGACGAGCGGCAAATAAAGCTTCTTGGGCATTTTTAGCACCAGAAGTATTAGGTAATAATTTAACGCCGATTTTTTGTAATGGCGCCAAAATATCATCATTTTTATTTATTAAATCAAGCCGCTTCATCGCCATAGTGACTAACTGACTGCCAGAAGCTTGTATAGCTTGGGTCATCAATGATGAATTAGCGAATTTTCTGCTACCAATAAATAAACGTGATTGAAAAACAGTATCAGCAATTTTTAACATAAATTAGCCTCGGCAATGGCCTGGAATAGCAAGATCTTATCTTGGTGGTTAATATAGTGATGGTTCCAATCTTCACGGGGAATAATGATCTGATTAATTGCTATTGCAATACCTGATGCGTTAAGTTTCAGATGATCAAATAATTGGCTGATTGTGATCGCACTATTAAGTTCGATCAGTCGATCATTTAGCATAATGTGCATATTTATCTCCTGGTTCCACAAACTAAACAGCTTTTTGCTTTGCTAAGTTGCAAGGTATGCCAATTGTGTTGTTTGCCATCGAATAATTTCAGTTTTCCATTGAGAGAAGAAGGTAAATTGATTAATAATTTAATCGCCTCTAAGGCTTGCAGAGTGCCGATAACGCCAACAATCGGTCCGACAACTCCTGCTGTGCGGCAGTTTTGATAGGGTTCATTGGTATCAGGATAAAGGCAAGCATAGCAGCCTTGGTTATAGGGAGGTTCAAGCACTAACAGTTGACCATTGAACCCTACTGCACTACCACTAATGAGTGGTTTTTTTTCTGCCACACAAGCTGCATTAATTGCCTGGCGGGTTGACATATTATCAGTACAATCCAATACCAGATCCGTATTACGGACAAGTGGACGGAGAGAATGATAATGTTGTTTGGTGTTAAATGTTTTCACCTTGATTTGTGGATTGAGCTGATTAAGCTGTTTTGCTGCTAATGTGACTTTAAGCTGAGAAACATCCTGCGTATGGTAAAGAATTTGTCGTTGCAGGTTGGAAATATGTAGTTTATCGCTATCGGCCAACCAGAGTTCGCCGATACCGGCCGCCGCTAAATAAAGTGCCGCTGGTGAACCCAGTCCCCCCAATCCCACAATAAGCACTTTGCTCATTGTTAATTTTTGTTGTCCTTTATTACCGATTTCTTCAAGTAATAGTTGGCTGCTATAGCGCATAAAAATAGCATCATCAAGCATCAATCATTTCCTTACCTTCGATGAGATAGAGTAACTGAGCAACAACTTTGCGCCAGTCAGTCGATTTGGTGATCGCACTAACCCACGAGTTTCGCAGAAAACTAATTTGGGTACGCTAATAAAACACGGATGTGCTCAGCAATAGCATTTTTGATTACGTCCCAATTTTGTTGATAAAGGGTTATTTTTTCAGATATACGACGTTTATTTTGTTCAAACCACGCAGAAATAGCGAGAAAAATATGATTTCTTTGCGCTCGGCTCGTGCGAGCCTGACAGCGTTCAATACCACAATTTTGTTTAACTTCTCGATGATAAACTTCAACAGACCAACGGGCATCCATGATAGATTTGACGTATTCACGGGTGGGATTCTCTTTGTTTGTTACTAAAAGCGTGTTGCTTAATAGTGAAATAAGGGTGTTTCGGTGATTGAAGTAAATTTTACGCTGTTCTGAGATGGAAATTCCAAAGACCTGCGCTAAGGAGTAAGAAGGTATCATCAATAAAGGGTCTACGATTCCGTAAAATTTGGGTCATGCAACCGAGGCGCTTGATACCCGCGATGGCGTGTTCAACTGTAATACGGATGCCCGAGATTATTTTATTTTCTTGTTTTTGTTCAGG
>NZ_NHNG01000301.1:0-2273 GCF_002287155.1 Arsenophonus sp. ENCA | reverse complement strand
ACTGCTTACTTGCAAGAATATTTTATAGATATCTTTAATGCATGGATAACCGGACAAAATATGAACATCCTGATTTTTTCTTGTTTTTAAATTTATACTTCTTTTTTAGAGACTGCGAAACTCGTGTATCAATGCGAATTAGCGAAATTTGCCAATCTGATACATTACGATCAGTCATTAGAGCATCATAATCCCCAATTGAGCCAGCCAATGTCAGCCGATTAGGTAGGTGGATCATTTTTTCAAATAGCGGATTATTATTGAAAATAATTTCTTTTAACGAACCAGGCAGATTATTGGGTATGCTTCGCAATTGATTATTATAAACATTAATATATTCTAATTTATTTGGTAGAACTTTAGGTAAAGTAATTAATTGATTACTATAAGCATTAAGCGTAGTTAAAGTTGAAGGTAACTTTTCGGGTAGCTTATTTAATTGGTTATTACTAACATCCAATGCTATTAATGATGAAGGCAGATTAACTGGTAAGAAAAATAATTGGTTACCACTTACATCTAATCTCATTAACATTTCTGGCAATTGACTAGTTAAATGGGTTAATTGATTGTTGCGAACATGCAAATCTTCAATTCTGTAAGGTAAGTTAATAGGTAAAATTATTAATTGGATTATTGTTAGCCGCAAGATAACTTAATTTTTCTGGTAAATTATCAGGCAAACTAACCAACTGATTGTTGCTAACATTCAGCGTTGTTAAACTATTTGGCAGTTTATCGGGTAAACTGGTTAGCTGATTATTATGCACTGAAAGTTTTTCTAACTTATCTGGCAAATTTTTAGGCAACTCAGTCAATTGATTATTACTTATATCAAGTGTTGCTAAGTAGCTAGATAAATTAGTTAGAAAATTTGTCAGTTTATTATAACTAAGATCAAGGTTAGTTAATTTAAAGGGTAAGTAGGCCGGTATCTTCGCCAATTGGTTATTGTGAGCATTAATAACATTTAAATCAACCGGCAGATTATCCGGTAAAGTGGTCAAATAATTGTTGTCTACCAGTAAAATCTTTAATTTTTGTGGTAAATGGTCAGGCAAAATAGACAGTTGATTACCGCTGATATCAAGTTGCTGTAATGAATCTGGTAGGTTATTCGGTAAAATTTTTAACTTATTATTGCTAGCAGAAAGGAATTGTAAAAAATTTGGCAACTTCTCAGGCAATTGCACTATCAAATTACTATGAAAATCAAGGTGTTTTAAATCAACTGGTAAATTATTAGGTAAGAAAACGAGTTTATTACGGTGAATGTAAAAATTTTCTAATGTGTCAGGTAAACTATTCGGCAACTTTGTTAATCGATTACTGCCAACATTAAGATAAGCTAACTGCTCCGGCAATTGTTCAGGTAACTCCATTAATTGGTTACCACTAACATTAAGATATGTTAATGAATTTGGTAGATTATCAGGTAAATTAACCAATTGATTATTACCTAGAGCTAAATAGGCTAAAGACTCTGGTAAAAGCGTAGGTAAAGCCGTTAATCGGTTATTACGAGCATCGAGACTGTTTAAATTATCTGGCAAATGATCAGGTACGAAATCAATTGATTATTGTGAACATCCAAACTTTCTATACTATTTGGTATAGTATCAGGCAACGTAGTTAGCGCTAAACCCGATAAATCAAGCGAAGTCATTCCTTTTTTTAAACAACTGATTAACCGTTGAAATGCAACCTCTCTATACTCTCCCGAATCTTTATTAACCGAATTAAGCCATTTCATCCAATCGGTAATGGTTGATAAGGTAATCGAATTGTCGCTAATATTTTGCGATGTTAACCTACGCAACACTTTGTCAGGTACAGCTAACGTAGAATCAATGACAAATTCCTTTAATAAGCGTGTTGCTTAATAGTGAAATAAGGGTGTTTCGGTGATTGAAGTAAATTTTACGCTGTTCTGAGATGGAAATTCCAAAGACCTGCGCTAAGGAGTAAGAAGGTATCATCAATAAAGGGTCTACGATTCCGTAAAATTTGGGTCATGCAACCGAGGCGCTTGATACCCGCGATGGCGTGTTCAACTGTAATACGGATGCCCGAGATTATTTTATTTTCTTGTTTTTGTTCAGGCGATAAAGGTCTTTTTCGAGTTCCTTTTTTTGGGATTTGTGTATTAGGATGCTGTTTATCTATACCTTGAAAACCGGTATCTGCCCAGATGGTTACCTCAGGAGGAATATGGCGAATTATATCGACTTTATCGAGTAAGCGTTTATCGTGACGGCGCCCATTTTTGCTCA
>NZ_NHNG01000372.1:0-2273 GCF_002287155.1 Arsenophonus sp. ENCA | reverse complement strand
CTTTTTTTGTCTATAGAAGGTTCAACTAATCGCCATAGGTCTTTAGGGCGGAAACATCTACTTTTTAACCATCGGCTAACCGTGTCATGAGATAAAGGCGATGGGCTGACTTCTGATAACGCCAAACTAGAGTATCTTACACTGCTTACTTGCAAGAATATTTTATAGATATCTTTAATGCATGGATAACCGGACAAAATATGAACATCCTGATTTTTTCTTGTTTTTAAATTTATACTTCTTTTTTAGAGACTGCGAAACTCGTGAATTTATTTATTTTTACTTCACAGCCAGTAAATCGTTTCTGTGATACCCCGCGTCCGTTATCTCGTTGTTTTTCTATTCATATGAGGCTTAAAAAAACCATAGAAAATATTTTAATGGATATTCCGTTCCGTCTAGTGTGGGAAGATTTACCGAGAGATGTAAGTTATATCGTTAGTTATCTCAAAAAGACATTTTCTGCTAAACAATTAGCTGACGTCAAATTTGAGATAGCAAATGAATTATTTTATCGTAATAAAGCAGCTTGGGTAGTAGGTAAAATAATGATTGGCAAAATTGTTTATCCATTTTTATTGCCAATCCATAATAATGAGCAAGGTGGTATTTATGTTGATACTTGCCTAACTAATTATAACAATGCCAGTATTATATTTGGTTTTGCTCGTTCCTATTTTATGGTCTACGTTCCATTTCCTGCGGCGTTGGTTTTTTGGTTAAGAGATATTTTACCGGGAAAGTCAATTGCCGAATTATATATGTCAATTGGCTGTCAGAAACATGGAAAAACCGAGTATTATCGAGAATACCTGGCTTTTATAAACTTTTCACAAGAACAGTTTATTATTGCTCCGGGTATAAAAGGCATGGTAATGCTAGTTTTTACTTCGCCTTCTTTTGAACGAGTTTTTAAAGTAATTAAAGATCGCTTTTGGCCACCAAAGCAAGTTACGCAAGAGCGGGTGCAGGCATGTTATCGAATAGTTAAGGAACATGATCGTGTTGGTAGAATGGCGGATACGCAGGAGTTTGAGAATTTTGTCATCGCCAAAAAACATATTAGTGAAGAATTGATGGCAGAATTATGGCGTGAAATACCATCAAAACTGCAAGATTTAGGTGATAAAATTTTGATCCGTCATCTCTACATGGAAAGAAAGATGATCCCACTAAATATTTACACTGATCAAGTTAAAAGTGAAGAGTTAAGATGGATCATTGAAGATTATGGTAATGCTATTAAACAATTGGCGGCAGCAAATATTTTTCCAGGTGATATGTTATTTAAAAATTTTGGTGTCACTCGTCATAAACGGGTAGTTTTTTACGATTATGATGAAATTTGTTATATGACTGAAATGAATTTTCGAAAAATATCAGAGCCACTTTATCCCGAGCAAGAAATGGCTGATGAGCCTTGGTATAGTGTGGCTGAACATGATGTATTTCCAGAAGAGTTCCGCCATTTTCTTTGTAATGATCCAGCTATTAGGAAATATTTTGAAATGTACCATGCTGATCTGTTTAGTGCAGAATATTGGCAATCATTACAAGAAAAAATATGTCAGGGATATATAGCCGATGTTTTTGCTTATCCGGTAAAACAAAGGTTTTCTCAACGCTCATTTTAATATAAGCAAGTGTTGTCATATATAATATAAATAGCATGTCTAATTAATTTCTAGCTATTTAATAAATTTTTAATGAATAGCGCCAAATTCACAACTGATCTGTTTTGCTGCTTGTAAAATAGTGCTACCTAATTCGTTAATGCGATTATTTGTAATACGGGAACTAGGGCCTGAGATGGAAATTGCAGCGAAAACTTCTCGGTATTCATCATAAATGCAGGCCCCCAACACAATAAGCGTGTTGCTTAATAGTGAAATAAGGGTGTTTCGGTGATTGAAGTAAATTTTACGCTGTTCTGAGATGGAAATTCCAAAGACCTGCGCTAAGGAGTAAGAAGGTATCATCAATAAAGGGTCTACGATTCCGTAAAATTTGGGTCATGCAACCGAGGCGCTTGATACCCGCGATGGCGTGTTCAACTGTAATACGGATGCCCGAAATTATTTTATTTTCTTGTTTTTGTTCAGGCGATAAAGGTCTTTTTCGAGTTCCTTTTTTTGGGATTTGTGTATTAGGATGCTGTTTATCTATACCTTGAAAACCGGTATCTGCCCAGATGGTTACCTCAGGAGGAATATGGCGAATTATATCGACTTTATCGAGTAAGCGTTTATCGTGACGGCGCCCATTTTTGCTCA
>NZ_NHNG01000260.1:0-2275 GCF_002287155.1 Arsenophonus sp. ENCA | reverse complement strand
AAATCTTGAATCAGCGAAAGAGCATGGTTGAACCTGTGTTTTCAGCATTGCGGGGAATTCAGGGTTTGGAACGTTTCCGGCGTAAGGGATTATTAGCGGTAAAGCTCGAATTTACCCTGCATGCAATGGCCTATAACTTATCAAGAGCGGTTGCTCTGATATTATGGATGATTTTCAGTCTATTATTTGTACAAACTAAAATCAGAAAAAGAGAAAATCTGCACGGTGGGATATTGTTGAAAAAAAAATTCCACCCCTTTTGCGACAGCCTCTAACACACAAAGTATTGTGGCAATAACATTGGCAAGTAATGAATCGGTTCTTTTTAGCGGTGGTGATATAACACCTAATAAATCTTGCAACATAAAGTGTGCAGCTCTGGTTCCAGCATCGACAGCGGTTAAAATGAATAACGCTTCGAACAAGATCGCGAAATGGTACCAGAACGAGACATTGAGTAAGCCGCTAAATGCACTATGTAGTAGATAAGCCATCCCAACAGCCAGAGTTGGTGCCCCACCGGCTCTTGAAATAATAGATTGTTCTCCAACTTCGTTAGCTATGTTGATTAGGGTTTCTGGTGTAATATGAAATCCCCAGCTACTGATTATTTGCGCCGCGGAAGCCACCACGTCAGAGGTTCCAACCGGCGTTAACATTGACATTGGGCTATTCATTCCAAAATAGACCGCTGGATCGATGATACAAGCCGCAATTAATGCCATGATAGCGACAAACGACTCCATTAGCATGCCACCGTAACCAATCAAACAGGCCTGATTTTCATTTGCTAACATTTTTGGTGTAGTACCTGATGCAATCAAAGCATGAAAGCCAGAAACGGCACCACATGCGATGGTAATAAAGAGGAAAGGAAATAGTTCACCAGACCATACTGGTCCGCTACCATCAATAAATTGGGTCAGTGCTGGCATTTGTAACGTAGGACGAGTAATGATAATACTGATAGCCAGTCCGATAATGGTACCAATTTTTAAGAAAGTTGATAGATAATCTCGTGGCGCCTATAGTAACCAGACAGGCAGCACTGCAGCGATAAAGCCGTAAATGATCAGTAGCCAGGTTAGTTGAATACCATCGAAATCGAAATAATAGGCCCAACTTTCATTTTTGCTAACCCATTCACCTGAAACGATAGCAAAGATTAATAAAGTAAAACTAATAATTGAAATTTCACCAATTTGGCCAGGGCGAATATAACGGATGTACACCCCCATAAAAATGGCTAGCGGGATGGTAAAGGCTACCGTGTAAGTTCCCCAAGGGCTATGCGTTAAGGCTTTTACGACAATCATGGCCAGAACAGCAAGAATAATCACCATAATCATAAAGCAAGCAATAAGGATTGTGATCCCTGCGATATTTCTCATTTCGGTTTTTACCAATTCACCGAGCGAACGCCCATCACGGCGAACAGATACAAACAGCACCATCAGATCCTGCACTGCACCAGCAAAAACAACGCCAGCTAATATCCACAACATACCAGGCAAATAGCCCATTTGGGCAGCAAGCACTGGCCCAACTAAAGGACCCGCTCCGGCAATGGCAGCGAAATGATGACCAAATAGGATTTTTTTTATTGGTTGGTACATAATCTAAGCCATCATTATAGCGAATAGCGGGTGTCATGCGAGTCGGATCGATAGCAAGAACCTGATTGGCGATATAGCGCCCATAGTAACGATAGGCAATTAAGTAGATACAAACTGCCGCAACAACAATCCATAATGCGTTAATTTGTTCACCTCGATTGAGGGCAATATAACCCAATGAAAAGGCACCTAGCAGAGCAAAAATAATCCAGCTCAGAGGTTTAATAACGTTATTCATATTAGCTCCATCTAATGTTGTTATTAGTAAAAAAGTGATGATCTCCATTTTTATAATCTATTTTGCTTAAAGCTCAACTAGCGTCGGGTAGCAAGAGCGTATTTCTGCGCTCGCGCCCCCTAAGAACGCAGCGTGCAACTTTCACTGCACTGCGCTCAAGCCTCTCAAAGCCTCCATTACGTCAGCCGGTCAGTACCTAAATTTATGGAAGTGACGTTTTGCAAAATACTCATCCCATTCAGGGTCAAATGGATTAGCTTTCTGCTGAATTCTGATATGCCGACGGATCTTTACATCGCTGGCATTGACCAGTTTTATCAATCCGGTTGCGGCATTCTCATCACATGCAGCAAATACCCAATGGCGATGACCTACCTGTTTAAAGTATTTGTCCTTAATCCATTGCACACGTTTTTTGGGA
>NZ_NHNG01000196.1:0-2288 GCF_002287155.1 Arsenophonus sp. ENCA | reverse complement strand
AGGCAAACGGCTATAGGAGCCAGATTCAGCGTAAAGGCCATCGAAACAAACCGTTGTCCAAGACTCAGCAAGGGCGAAACCACAGGATTGCAAAGACTAGGGCACGGGTTGAACATGCATTTGCGGCGATGGAACAAATGGGTAGAAAACTGATCCGCACCATTGGACAGGTGCGCGCTAATTTTGCCATGACGATGATGGCAGCATGTTACAACCTAAAGCGGTTGGCGTACTTCCAGAGCGCGTGCATCGTGGCTTTCTGACGCCCAGAATGGGTCAAATGGCCCTAGCCAGGGCAATGTGCGATAGAATCAGTAACGTGATAATCAAAAAAAATCTAATTATTTAGAATGAAAGCCAAGGGTTAATTGAAAATCTTGAGTTTTTCGAGGTGCCCGTATATCTGAAAAAATAACCCTTTATCAACAAAATTGGGACGTAATCAAAAATGCTATTGCTGAGCACATCCGTGTTTTATTAGCGTACCCAAATTAGTTTTCTGCGAAACTCGTGTATGTTTAAAGCGTTCTTTAAGTTCAGCTAGTTTATCCATGGTTTTTTGCATTAATTCAGGTGTACGATAGATGCCACAACCTTCCTCCATTGCTATTCCCATTTCATCACGGATGTTAGCCCAATTCTCTTTACCTTTTTGGTTGATCAGTTTGGTTAAATTGGTTTCAACTTCACGCGCTTTTAATTCAATGGCGTTATTATTGGCTGGAGAGACTTCAGTGGCATATTTAGCCGCTTCAATGCCAGCTAATCACCCAAAAACGACTAATTCTGCTAAAGAGTTAGAACCCAAGCGGTTTGCACCATGTAAGCCAACTGACGAACATTCGCCCACAGCAAACAGACCTTTAATTGATGTTTCACATTTCTGATCCGTTTCAATTCCCCCCATTTTATAATGTGCGGTTGGGCGAACAGGGATAGGATCAATAACGGGATCGACGCCGACATAAGCTTTGGCTAATTCACAAATAAAGGGCAGGCGTTCATGTAGTTTCTCTGCGCCTAAATGGCGTAAGTCAAGATGCACGACATCACCACGTGATGACTTTATTGTGCGACCTGCACGCCACTCATGCCAAAAGGCTTGAGAAAACTTGTCTCGTGGGCCTAATTCCATATATTTATTTTCTGGTTTACCGAGAGGGGTTTCAGGCCCTAAACCATAATCTTGTAGATAACGATAGCCATCTTTGTTGATGAGGATCTCGCCTTCACCTCTACAACCTTCAATCATAAGTATTCCAGAACCTGGCAAGCCAGTTGGATGGTATTGGACAAACTCCATATCACGTAATGGAATGCCATGCCGTAATGCAATACCCATACCATCACCGGTAACAATTCCGCCGTTAGTATTATAACGTAAACACGGCCGGCCCCACCGGTGGCCATAATAACGGCTTTTGCGTTAATTTGAATATGAGTGCCCTCCATCATATGGATAGCGACTAGGCCATTTACTCTTCCTTCATCAACCAGAATGTCTAACACAAAATGTTCATCAAATCGCTGGATTTGTGGGTATTTGAGAGAGGTTTGAAATAGAGTATGCAACATATGGAAGCCTGTTTTATCAGCAGCAAACCAAGTGCGCTCGATTTTCATTCCTCCAAAGCGACGGACATTCACTGTACCATCTTTTTTACGACTCTATGGGCATCCCCATAATTCCAGTTGTGTCATTTCGGTTGGACAATGTTTCACAAAATATTCAACCACATCTTGTTCACATAACCAATCTCCCCCTGAAACCGTATCATTAAAGGGCACCTCGAAAAACTCAAGATTTTCAATTAACCCTTGGCTTTCATTCTAAATAATTAGATTTTTTTTGATTATCACGCTACTGATTCTATCGCACATTGCCCTGGCTAGGGCCATTTGACCCATTCTGGGCGTCAGAAAGCCACGATGCACGCGCTCTGGAAGTACGCCAACCGCTTTAGGTTGTAACATGCTGCCATCATCGTCATGGCAAAATTAGCGCGCACCTGTCCAATGGTGCGGATCAGTTTTCTACCCATTTGTTCCATCGCCGCAAATGCATGTTCAACCCGTGCCCTAGTCTTTGCAATCCTGTGGTTTCGCCCTTGCTGAGTCTTGGACAACGGTTTGTTTCGATGGCCTTTACGCTGAATCTGGCTCCTATAGCCGTTTGCCTTCAGCCAAGCTTCCCGCTCCGCAGAGGGATAGCCTCGGTCGGCGTAGATATTGCGATTGGTGTTGGCCTTGTCAATGACCCTTTCGAAATGCTGACTGTCGTGGGTGCT
>NZ_NHNG01000113.1:0-634 GCF_002287155.1 Arsenophonus sp. ENCA | reverse complement strand
TAAGCAACAACCCGGTCATTTTGAAATTGATACTGTATTTGGTAAAGATCAGAAGTCATTCTTACTGACTCTAGCGGATAAAGCTACCAAGCAGATTATTATCCGCAAGTTACCGAATAAACGCGCTGATACTGTTGTAGATGCTTTCCTTGACATTGTAGCAAATACCTTCTGTGACTTTAAAACTTTGACGGCCGATAACGGTTCTGAGTTCTCCATGCATAAACAGATAACTGAGATCACCGGTGCTAATGTCTTCTTTGCCAGGCCTTATCACTCATGGGAGCGTGGTTTAAATGAACACAGTAACGGACTTATCCGCCGTTTTTACCCAAAAGGAACGGACTTCAACTCAGTCACGGACAACGAGATTGCAGAACTTGAGCACATACTTAATACTCGGGGACGAAAATCGTTGGGCTATTTTTCTCCAAATGAAGTATTTTTAGCTCATCTAATGGCTGCATAACGTTTTATGGGTTTGTTGCGTTTCGACTGGGAATGGGCCATTTTCCTGTTTAAGATGGTTTTCTGTGGTTAACAGCGTGCTTTCTGAATTAAGTGGTACGAGATTTCCCTGTTTAATCTCCTTGTTAATTTCCTTGCGTAATGTTTCTAATACTTTCGTCTGGCA
>NZ_NHNG01000355.1:0-2294 GCF_002287155.1 Arsenophonus sp. ENCA | reverse complement strand
CCTGAACAAAAACAAGAAAATAAAATAATCTCGGGCATCCGTATTACAGTTGAACACGCCATCGCGGGTATCAAGCGCCTCGGTTGCATGACCCAAATTTTACGGAATCGTAGACCCTTTATTGATGATACCTTCTTACTCCTTAGCGCAGGTCTTTGGAATTTCCATCTCAGAACAGCGTAAAATTTACTTCAATCACCGAAACACCCTTATTTCACTATTAAGCAACACGCTTAATGTGCTAGGTGCATTGACGGGTGGTCAGGCGTTGCAGCAAGCAAAAGCTGGTATAGAGGCAGTTTATTTATCGGGTTGGCAAGTGGCAGCTGATGCTAATACTGCTGCGAGTATGTATCCAGATCAATCGCTTTATCCTGTTGATTCTGTTCCTGAAGTTGTCAAACGGATTAATAATAGCTTTCGTCGAGCCGAATCAAATTCAATGGGCAAATAATATAAATCCAGGCGATGCTAAATATATTGATTTCTTTCTGCCAATTATTGCTGGTGCGGAGACCGGTTTTGGTGGCATATTGAATGCTTTTGAACTTATGAGAACATTAATTGAAGCCGGCGCTGCCGCTGTGCATTTTGAAGATCAGCTAGCTGCCGCCAAAAAATGTGGTCATATGGGTGGTAAGGTATTGGTGCCGACACAAGAAGCTATTGAAAAGTTAATTGCCGCACGTTTGGCGGCTGATGTTTGTGGTGTTCCTACGGTTTTGATTGCGCGTACTGATGCTGAAGCGGCAGATTTGCTGACGTCAAACAGCGATCCTTACGATGAAAAATTTATGATCAACGAACGTACGCAAGAAGTTTTTTCCGTACCCAGGCAGGTATTGAACAAGCTATTAGTCGAGGTTTAGCTTATGTTCCTTATGCTGACTTGATTTGGTGCGAGACATCAACCCCCGATTTAGATGCGGCTAAAATATTTGCCGAGGCTATACATGCTAAATATCCGAATAAGTTGCTGGCTTATAACTGTTCTCCATCTTTTAATTGGAAGAAAAACTTGGACGATAAAACCATAGCCTGTTTTCAAAAATAATTATCTGAAATGGGATATAAATTTCAATTTATAACCTTAGCTGGTATTCATAGTATGTGGTTTAACATGTTTGATTTAGCTTATGCATATGCTCAAGGTGAAGGAATGAAGCATTATGTTGAGAAAATTCAGGAAAAGGAGTTTGCTGCTGCTAAGCAGGATTACTCGTTTTCTTCTCATCAGCAGGAAGTAGGCACGGGTTATTTTAATAAAGTAACAACCATTATTCAAGGTGGAACTTCTTCTGTCACGGCACTAACTGGCTCAACTGAAGAGCAGCAGTTTTAAATATATTGCTTATGTTATTTAGCCTGATGGATTTGATGTTAATAAAGCTTAATTTGTCGAAATGAGGGCGTGATTTATGACCTTAAATTCAGCAGAGTTAATTGCCGAGACAATTTTACAAGGCTTTGATGCGCAGTATGGTCGTTTTTTGGAAGTAACATCAAGTGCCCAGCAACGTTTTGAAGATGCTGATTGGCACGGTGTACAAGAAGCGATGAAAAAGCGAATTAATCTTTATGATCATCATGTCGATCTGGTTGTTAAACAACTTGGGCAGATGAATTTAATAGCTGAGTTTACTAACCAATTATTAGCAGAAATTAAGCAGCGTTATATTAAACTATTAGAAGATTACCCGCGTTTTGAAATAGCGGAAAGTTTTTTTAATTCAGTTTATTGTCGATTATTTCAACATTGTGATCTTACTCCTAATAATTTCACGAGTTTCGCACAAAACTAATTTGGGTACGCTAATAAAACACGGATGTGCTCAGCAATAGCATTTTTGATTACGTCCCAATTTTGTTGATAAAGGGTTATTTTTTCAGATATACGACGTTTATGTTGTTCAAACCACGCAGAAATAGCGAGAAAAATATGATTTCTTTGCGCTCGGCTCGTGCGAGCCTGACAGCGTTCAATACCACAATTTTGTTTAACTTCTCGATGATAAACTTCAACAGACCAACGGGCATCCATGATAGATTTGACGTATTCACGGGTGGGATTCTCTTTGTTTGTTACTATTAGGACTTACGCAAATAGCATAATAATTGTAGGCTTTTTGAGCTGCTGACAAAGATAATCATCGAGCAATCCTCGCTTAATACGATAAAGCGTTTTGCCTGTACTTCGAGCAATTTGAGCTAATCGGGTCCAGACTAAAAAAGCACATGCAATATGATTGCGTTGTATCCGAGCATTGCGACATTGGCATTTTTCGAGTCCAGTG
>NZ_NHNG01000796.1:0-8749 GCF_002287155.1 Arsenophonus sp. ENCA | reverse complement strand
TTTGACAAACTTACGTTTGGTGTGAGATGGCGATTCCAGTTTGCGAGTAAATACGGTCATAAAAGATCTGCGTTTAAAACGAATAAAGCAAATTTTAATCGATAACATGAGCTTTTGCGACAGCCTCATATTGGCGAGGAGAGCAGCGAATTTTTAATAGATGGTGCCTCACTCCACGTGTCGCCCTATGTTTGATAAAGCTTGTTTATAAGCAAATATCATGCTGCTGGACCGTAGGCACCTGACTTTTGGCATCATTCCTGGTTTATGTGGTATGCATCCCTCTATTAATTGGGACCAACATAAAAAGTTGAATGAGCGACTACCCAATATAATATGCACCTTATATGCCAACTTTTAAAAAAAATTTATTAATTTATTGAAATTTAATGGAAAATAAATTTCTTAATCATTTAAAATAGTTTTTCATTAAATTTAATGCCATGATTTTTAATAAAAATGTCGCCTATTAGCGACATTTCATTAAGTGAATAGAATATTAACAAAAAATCATACAATTAAATGTCGCCAATTAGAGACAATTTATTTTTATCACTTAGCTAATTGACGACAGTTATAAGATTTAATAAGCAAATTTTAATAATAATCAACATCAAATTTCAGCTAAATTTAGCTCATAATGAAATTTATTTTTACTTATTTTCAATAAACCGCGCAAAAACTACATTTTATCTCCTATGACTAACCAAGTTTTTATCACTTTAATTAGCCATAGGGAAAAATATTTATATCAATATCAACCCAGCTGCCGCCGCGCATTACGGAAAATACGCATCCAGGGGCTATCTTCGCCCCATTCTGGCGGATGCCATGAATGGGTAACTGTACGAAATACTCGCTCAGGATGCGGCATCATGATAGTCGCCCGCCCATCTAAGCTGGTCACTGCAGTAATACCATTAATCGATCCATTTGGATTTGCTGGATACTGTTGAGTAACCTGACCATAATTATCAACAAAACGTAGCGCTACTAAATGATTTTTTTCCAATTGGTCAAGATGCGTAGTGTCTCGCATTTCAACTTGACCTTCACCATGAGATACCACTATTGGTAGCTGACAATCAGCCATATCTTGTAAAAATAGTGAAGGACTTTCCATCACTTTGACCAAACTAAAACGCGCTTCAAAGCGTTCTGAACGATTACGTACAAATCGTGGCCAATGCTCAGCACCTGGAATCAACTGATTGAGATTAGACATCATTTGACAGCCATTACACATGCCTAATGATAAAGTATCAGAACGAGTAAAAAAGCCTGCAAATTCGTCACGTACGCGTGAATTGAATAAAATTGATTTTGCCCAGCCTTCTCCCGCCCCCAATACATCACCATAAGAAAAGCCGCCACAGGCAACTAATAGCTGAAAATCAGCGAGTGTTACTCTGCCTGCTAACAAATCACTCATATGCACATCAATGGCAGTAAAACCTGCACGGTGAAATGCGGCCGCCATTTCAACATGGGAATTGACACCCTGTTCACGTAAAACAGCCACTTTAGGTGACGGAGTTGTCATAATATAAGGCGCTGCAATATCATCTGCTGGATCAAAGTTTATTTTTACATTCAATCCAGGATCTGTCAGATCTTGTTTAGCCTGATGTTCTTGATCTGCACACGCAGGATTATCACGTAAACGTTGCATTTGCCAGGTAGTCTCAGCCCACCATAAACGCAATTGGCTACGTTTTTCACGATAAATTTCTTTACCGTGACTATTGATAGTAACAATATCGTCTTTAATTGCTGTACCAAGATACTGTACACACCCAGCCAATCCATGCTCGGCCAAACATACTTCCACCATTTCCCTGTCCGCTTGCTTGACCTGAATGACTGCCCCTAATTCTTCGCTGAATAAAGCAGCAAGAACATCTTTATCATAATGACCGACATCAATATCTAACCCACAATGACCGGCAAATGCCATTTCTGCTAATGTAACAAATAGGCCACCATCGGAACGATCATGATAAGCTAATAATTTTTGTTCTTTTATAAGCGTCTGAATTGCATTAAAGAAACCGGTTAATAATTTAGCATCACGAACATCAGGAGCATGATCACCTATTTGCCGATATACCTGTGCAAGTGCTGAACCTCCCAATGCATTATGACCTTGCCCGAGATCAATTAATAATAATGCATTATTTTGATCACTTTTCAGTTCAGGTGTAATCGTCAGACGAACATCCTCAACCCGGGAAAAAGCGGTAATAACCACAGAAAGCGGGGCCGTCATTTCACAAATCTGTTCGCCATCATGCCAGGTGGTCTTCATTGACATCGAATCTTTACCAACCGGGATGGTTAAACCTAATGCCGGACATAGCTCTTCACCAATAGCCTTCACCGCTTGATACAAACCGGCATCTTCACCAGGATGTCCCGCGGCTACCATCCAATTAGCGGAAAGCTTCACCCGTTTTAAGTCCTGAACATAAGCAGCAGCGATATTGGTCAACGCTTCTCCAACCGCCATCCGGCTAGATGCCGCATAGTCCAATAGTGCAATGGGTGAGCGCTCACCGATCGACATAGCTTCGCCATAATAACTTTCTAAACTAGCTGTCGTGACCGCACAATCAGCAACCGGGATCTGCCAAGGGCCAACCATTTGATCGCGGGCCACCATTCCGGTAACACTGCGATCACCAATAGTAATCAGAAAAGTTTTCTCTGCTACTGCTGGCAAATGTAATACCCGTTTAACTGCTTCGGTTAAGGTTATCATTTCTCGATTAATCGGCTTACCGGCAGCAAATTGAGAACTAACATCACGTAGCATTTTAGGCGTTTTACCTAACAAAATATCTAACGGCATGCAAATAGGCTGGTTAGTAAAATAACTATCATTAAGAACAAGATCGCGATTTTCCGTCGCTTCACCAACAACAGCATATGGCGCGCGTTCTCGACGACAGATAGACTCAAATAGGGGAAGTTGTTCAGGTAAAACAGCTAATACATAGCGCTCTTGAGATTCATTACACCAAATCTCACGAGGATCCATGCCTGGTTCATCATTCAATATTTGACGTAGTTCAAATATTCCGCTACGATCAGCATCATTCACTAATTCAGGCATAGCATTAGAAAGCCCACCAGCGCCAACATCATGAATAAATAGGATCGGATTATCAGTACCCAACTGCCAGCACCGATCAATAACCTCTTGACAACGGCGCTCCATTTCAGGGTTATCACGTTGCACCGAAGCAAAATCAAGATCAATATCAGACTGCCCTGAAGTCATCGATGAAGCTGCACCACCTCCCAGCCCAATATTCATCGATGGACCACCTAATACGATTAATTTAGCGCCAACTGGAATATTGCCCTTTTTAATATGTTCTGCCCGAATATTACCTATACCGCCTGCTAACATAATCGGTTTGTGGTAACCACGTAATTCTGCTCCATTATGACTATTCACTAGCTCTTCATAAGTGCGAAAATAACCTAATAAAGCGGGTCGGCCAAATTCATTATTAAAAGCGGCGCCACCCAATGGCCCATCAAGCATAATATTAAGCGCACTAACAATACTTTGTGGTTTGCCAAAATTTTGTTCCCAAGGTTGTTTAAAACCTGGAATACGTAAGTTAGAAACAGCAAATCCAACTAAACCGGCTTTAGGCTTTGCACCACGCCCTGTTGCCCCTTCATCACGTATTTCTCCGCCTGAACCAGTGGCAGCACCAGGCCAAGGAGAAATCGCTGTTGGGTGGTTATGGGTCTCTACTTTCATCAAAATATGAGCATTTTCATGATGATAATCATACTTGCCGGTTACTGAATCAGGAAAAAAACGCCCGATATTCGATCCTTCCATTACGGCAGCGTTATCTTTGTAAGCTGATAAAATATAATCTGGCGTTTGTTGATAGGTATTTTTTATCATACTAAACAAAGAATTAGGTTGTGATTTACCATCAATAACCCAACTAGCATTAAATATTTTATGCCGACAATGTTCTGAATTAGCTTGCGCAAACATATAGAGTTCAACATCCGTTGGATCCCGTTCTAATTTTTGGAAGGCATCCATTAAATAATCAATTTCATCTGTAGCTAACGCTAAGCCTAATTCAATATTTGCCAATTCAAGTGCACGACGACCGTTTTTTAATATTTCTATCGTCACCATTGGTGCCGGCTTATGGTGCATAAAGAGTGATTTTGCTTGCTCGAAAGAAGTCCAAACAGTTTCAACCATCCGATCATGCAAAATGACAGATAAATCATCCAATTGTGATATATCCAATGGCGAGGAATAAATAATATAATAAGCAATTCCACGCTCAAGCCGGATAACCTGCTGTAATCCACAGTTATGAGCAATATCCGTTGCCTTTGAAGACCAAGGTGAAATAGTGCCTGGCCGCGGAGTAACCAAGAGTAACTGGCCTGTAGGCTGTTGTTCAGTTAACGAAGGGCCATAATGAAGCAATTGACTTAGTTTTTGTCGATCATCCTGATTTAATGGCGCACCAAGTTCAGCAAAGTGTACATATTCAGCATAAATATCAGTAACCGGTAGTTGCTGCTGCTGGCATAGGGAAAGAAGCTTAGTAATGCGAAATGTCGATAAAGCGGGTGAGCCACGCAGAATTTCCATAGTAATAGATTCTCTTAACTTATAAAGCTGGCCTGAAGGATATGTATCAGGAAAACTGGAAGGCTATTATAAAGCATCATAAACCGTTACGAAACCGTTTGCGTGCACATTTATCACACACCCACAAATGTTAAATATATGTAAAATAGATTAAATTAAGTTGCAAATTCTACTTTTGTTAAGCAGAATGTCAGGCTCTTAAAAAATTGGCCATAATTTGGTCATTTTAATTAAGAAAATATGTTTAACTAACGAGATATAACCATTTGATTAATATTAGAATTAATTATCTTGTTATCGTTATTGTCTCTATAATTTCTGTTGGTGTCATTACACTTAATATTGAGTGGCCCAACCAGCAGCAAGACCAGGTGAAGAGAATTATTTCTCGCGGTGAATTACGTGTAAGTACCATTAATTCACCCCTTATGTCCTTTAACGATAAGCAAGAAGCAAGCGGATTTGATTACGAACTGACTAAACGCTTTGCCGATTACCTTGGCGTAAAGCTATGTATCAATGTACGTTCAAATATCAATCAACTTTTTAATGACCTTGAAAACGGTAATAGTGACTTTATTACTGCAGGACTTCTTTATAATGAGAAGCGCCTCGATAAAGCACAGCCTGGCCCTGCCTACTATACCGTTTCCCAGCAGCTAATTTATCGCAAAGGGGTAAGTCGTCCACGCTCTTTGAACGATGTAAAAGGAAAGTTTGTCGTTGCCACTGATTCGGTAAACGCTAATACGCTGCAACAGTTGAAGCAAAAATATTCAAATCTTCAATGGGAAGAAACCAGTCATTATAATGCGACTGAGTTATTGCAACTGCTAGCCGAAGGGAAAATTGATTATACCTTAGAAAATTCTATTGTCGTCGCTATGCAGCAACGTATTCATCCAAACATTGCCGTCGCTTTTAATGTTAGCGACGATCATAGCCTTAATTGGTATATGAAGCGCTCAAAAGATAATAGTCTAAATGCAGCAATGTTAGACTTCTTCAATAAAAGTAATGAAGAAGAACTTTTAACACGTTTAGATGAAAAATATTTTGGTCATGTTGCTACTTTTGACTATTTTGATACGCTTTCTTTTATTACTGCAATTAATAAAACTTTGCCAACCTATAAGCATCTATTTAAAAAATATGCAGAAGATATAGATTGGCGTCTACTAGCGGCAATTTCCTGGCAGGAATCACACTGGGATCCACTAGCCACATCACCCACTGGTGTTCGTGGTTTAATGATGCTAACAGTACTTACTGCACAAATTATGGGTGTGTCAGATAGGCTGGATCCAGAGGAAAGTATTAAAGGTGGCGCCGCTTACTTGCAATATCTGATTTCGCGCTTACCAACCACTATTGCGCCTGATGATCGTATTTGGTTTGCCTTATCGGCCTATAATATGGGGTTGGGACATATGCTTGATGCCAGGAAACTGACGCGCATACAAGGCGGAGATCCAGACAGTTGGTTAGATGTAAAAGCCAGACTGCCGCTACTTAGCAAGAAAAAATATTTTGCTAAATTAACCTACGGCTATGCACGTGGCTATGAAGCCTATCGCTATGTGGAAAATATTCGCCGTTATCATCAAAGTTTGGTGGGTTACTTACAGAATAAGGAAATGAATCAAAGTATGCAGCTCGCTGCAAGGGATCCGCTATTATTCTCTAGAACCAGCAGCAAAGAAAAAAGTAGTGACTAATTTAGCTAATCATTACAAACAGTATTAGCTTCTATTTCTGCCTAAGCCGCCTTACTAAGCGACTTAGGCAGATTTAATTTATCAACGCTACCCTTTCCTGGCCAATTTTTTTTCTGCTCGCCGCTGTTGAAAAAAACCACTTAACATCGTCGAACATTCATCGGCCAAAACCCCTCCCAATACCAGAATACGATGATTCATATCCGGATGATTAAAAACATCAATAATTGAACCAGCAGCACCAGTTTTTTGATCAGAGGCGCCATATACTAAACGACCGATGCGCGCATGGATCATAGCTCCGGCACACATAATACAAGGCTCGAGTGTCACATAAAGCGTCGTATTGAGTAAGCGATAATTTTGTAAAGATTGACCCGCTGCGCGCAAAGCTAAAATTTCCGCATGAGCGGATGGATCATGAGACAAAATAGGATGATTCCAACCTTCTGCAATCAATTCATCTTCTTCATGTACTAATACCGCGCCAACAGGAATTTCACCTTTTTCTTGAGCATTTTTGGCTAGTAAAATAGCTTTTCGCATCCAATAAACATCTTTTTTGGCTTGATCCACGAATAAAAACCTAAAATATTAATTTAAATCGCAAAAATAGTTATAATATAATATCAACTTATGATTTAATAACTCTTTAATACTAATTAATAGCCATCTCATAAATAAACCACCCATAAAATCACTTATGTTATTAATAAAATTAACTAATTTAACTTTGTGTATTGTTGCATTAAGGGTAGTCACTGATCTAAATCGGATATAATAAATGATAAAAAAATTAATAAATAATAATCGAAATTTTTTGCTGAAAATATCGCTACTTATTATATTATTCAGCCTAATTCATTACGCTATGGGTTACCCACCAAGACTAAACTATACAGCGGGTATCGTCGCATTGCTAATCGTTATCAATCAGTTACGAATAATATATAGTGGATTCATTATTATATTCACCATTATTGCAGCGCTATATTTTCCGATTAGGCTACTCTATGGCAATCCCTCATTAACCATAGCAACATCAGTTACTTATACCAATTTAAATGAAGCAATAGAATTTATTAGTAATATTCCATACTATCTTTATGCTGGATCATTATTTATTTTACTGTTCGGCTTTTTCTGTACAACATTTAAGCTTAAAACCGGTAACAAAAAAGATTGGTGCTTTTATTACCTTTTTGGCGTTTCTTCTATATGGCCCAATAAAAGATTATAAAGAAACGGGTGAATTCGATATTTTAAATAGCGGTTATCCAGAAATCAAATTTGTCAAAGACTTCAATAGTGCCAAAGAAGAAACCAATAAACTTTTTAATTTACTTGCGCAAACAGATGACTTCCAGCCAAACAATAGTGCCACGCCATTTGATACCTATGTTATGGTGATTGGTGAAAGCGCTAGACGCGATTTTATGCACGTTTATGGCTTTCCAATTAATAATACCCCATTTATGGATAGCGCTAATGGTATTCTATTCAACCATTATATTTCAGCCGCTTCATCAACTATTCCATCATTAACCAGTTCCCTGACTCAAGCACCAAAATTAGCCAATAGCGTTATTGCGCTGGCAAAAAAATGGGGATTTACTACTTATTGGTTGTCAAATCAGGGAGCCGTTGGTATATACGACACACCGATTGCCTCTATGGGGAAAAAAGCAGATCATTCGTTTTTTTTGAAAAAAGCAAGTTATAATAGTAAAGAGACCAATGATGATGAATTACTGCCACAAATCGCAACAGCAATCAAAGCTCCTCAGGCCAAAAAATTCATTATTGTTCATTTAATTGGTAGTCATCCTCGCGCTTGCGCAAGGACTAATGATCACTATGAAACTTTTTACAAAAGTGAAGAGATTTCATGCTATATACAGAGCATAAAAAACACTGATCAACTGTTAGCAACACTGTGTAACATAGTAATTATTTACGTATATTCGCGTTTCCATGTTTTAAGTAATTTATTGATTTTAAATAATTAGTTATTAATTTATGTACTGGTGTTATTTCATGTTTATTCATTAAGCGTGTTGCTTAATAGTGAAATAAGGGTGTTTCGGTGATTGAAGTAAATTTTACGCTGTTCTGAGATGGAAATTCCAAAGACCTGCGCTAAGGAGTAAGAAGGTATCATCAATAAAGGGTCTACGATTCCGTAAAATTTGGGTCATGCAACCGAGGCGCTTGATACCCGCGATGGCGTGTTCAACTGTAATACGGATGCCCGAGATTATTTTATTTTCTTGTTTTTGTTCAGGCGATAAAGGTCTTTTTCGAGTTCCTTTTTTTGGGATTTGTGTATTAGGATGCTGTTTATCTATACCTTGAAAACCGGTATCTGCCCAGATGGTTACCT
>NZ_NHNG01000224.1:0-2303 GCF_002287155.1 Arsenophonus sp. ENCA | reverse complement strand
GTTTGATGATAGGATTATTTGTTTGATACATAAAATTACCTTTTATTTAATTATCTAATGATGTTAATTAAAACCGGTAACTTTCTTTTTTAAATCAGAATTGTCAGATTAAGTTAAGACTAATACAGATAAATACCCGTCTTTATTCTATTAATCTCACCGGCATTATTTTGTAATGTGTTAACCGAGTGAATTAATGTATTTGTTAATGCGCGTTTATTCGTCATCATTTTATTTAATAATTAGGGTGAGAAAATAAAAAATAAATAATCCGCCAAATAACAGTATTAATTTATCTATTAACATCAGTTTTTTATTCCTCTTATTATTAATATGATAATTTTTAACGGACTCGCCAGTTAATCGATAGGGGTAGTGCTGATTAGATTTATTCATAAATATCCTCATTAAGTTATCGGTTTTGTTGCCCTGACCGAAAACAGGGTGTTGTGGTATCATGCTTATGCCCACTTTTTCGTTCCAGTGAGAGGTGGACATAAAATCCAACAACAAGGAGTGAAATCCATGTCCCAAGAATAGAGAAGACTATACCCGATTACATAAACCTGCCCCGTCACCGCAAGAGGAACAAAAGACTGGGGATAACGATAAAAAATAAGGAGCCCCAAAATGGAAGAGCCATCCGAACACATTAAATTTGAAGTCTACTACTCGATTTACCTTGCCGAAATGACAGAAATTTTTAATCGCCGAGTTGAACAATGTTGTTCTTTTTGGCTGGTATTTCTGGGTGCTTCTGTTTTTGCACATTTCCAATACGGATGGCTGTTGGGTTTTCTGATTGCCTTGATTTCCGCTATTCAGTTTGTTGCTAAATTTGGTGAAAAAGCCGGTAGCGCAAAATCTCAGGTAAGACGATACCGAAGGCTGGCGGATGAACTTTTGCAACTGGATGAAAACCAGATTAAAGCGAGAATGCGAGAAATTGAAGAAACCGACACCCAACCCCTGACCGCGCTTTATAATCCCGCCAGAAAAAGGGCAAGTATTGCGTTGTATGGTGTTGATAGAGAAGCTAAACACCTCCTTACGCGATGGGAAAAAATGATGGCTTTCATCGGTGGGGGGTATTCCTAATTAGTGACATCGGGTTACCTCTTAAATGCGTTTATGCAATACACGGTGACGATACATTCAATTTTGTTCGTAACATCAGCGACAGATCATGATTTGCTTTTCATTACTTGATGACCCGCACTCCCCAAAGCCATTGCCAATACATCAGCTAAAACAGAGGGTTCAACAGACGGTAAAAATGCCTGCCAGTATTTCTTGGCATGTATACTATCCATGCCAAGTGAGAGTTGCATTTTTACGATCGTCTCACATTTAGTATACAACTCTTGTTTTTTTTCGATATCAGAAAGGTCTTCACGCATGCAAACTCCTAATAACATTATGCAGTTTATTAAAATAACGGATATTGCTTGATGTTATTTTCCTCTCAATACTTCATGACCGGCAGATACAACGCATTGGCCAATACATCGGCTAAAACGGAAAGATCGGCAGACGGTAATATTTCTTGCCAATACTTTTTGGCACGTATACTGTCCATGCTAATCGAGAGCTGCTTTTTAACGATTGAATCGTACTGGTTATACAATTCCTGATATTCTTCATGGTAATCAGACAGCGTTTTACCCACGTTAACTCCTGATAATCGTTATGATGCTACTTGGCAGTCTTAAAAAATTTCCCTGGTGTTAAATAAAAAATAATTATAGGACTTACGCAAATTTCACATAAAATAGAATAAAAATTCTGTAGAGTGTTACAAATGAAACTAAGCCGCTTAAATTACTGCCAGTATCTAATGATAAGCCAAATCAATTATACTTTGACTAATTTTGCTGATCATACGCAAGATATGAGTCACGATGCGATTAATCGCTATTTGCGAAACGACCATGTAACTGGGAGCGCTTTGTGGGCGCAAGTCAGGGATGATATTAAGCTGTCTCCAGATGGCTATATTGTGTTCGACGACACAGTACTGGACAAAAACTTTTCGCACCACATTGAGTTGGTACGACGGCAATACAGCGGTAACGCCCACCAAGTAATCAAAGGCATAGGTGTGGTAAATTGTGTGTACGTCAATCCCAGCACGGAACAATTTTGGCTCATTGATTTTCGTATTTACCATCCTGACGGTGATGGTAAATCGAAACTCGAGCACGTCGAAGATATGCTAAAAAACGTAGTTCGGCATAAGTGCCTTCCCTTTGCCGCCGTGCTGATGGATACATGGTATGCCACTAAGAAAATAATGCTATTTA
>NZ_NHNG01000692.1:0-2307 GCF_002287155.1 Arsenophonus sp. ENCA | reverse complement strand
AGGCAAACGGCTATAGGAGCCAGATTCAGCGTAAAGGCCATCGAAACAAACCGTTGTCCAAGACTCAGCAAGGGCGAAACCACAGGATTGCAAAGACTAGGGCACGGGTTGAACATGCATTTGCGGCGATGGAACAAATGGGTAGAAAACTGATCCGCACCATTGGACAGGTGCGCGCTAATTTTGCCATGACGATGATGGCAGCATGTTACAACCTAAAGCGGTTGGCGTACTTCCAGAGCGCGTGCATCGTGGCTTTCTGACGCCCAGAATGGGTCAAATGGCCCTAGCCAGGGCAATGTGCGATAGAATCAGTAACGTGATAATCAAAAAAAATCTAATTATTTAGAATGAAAGCCAAGGGTTAATTGAAAATCTTGAGTTTTTCGAGGTGCCCTATATAAGTAACAAAATTTCAGATTAATATACTATGATAAATATTGCTATTTAATTTATAATCGATAGTGAATTTCACAAAAATAAAGCTTAAAAATGAATAGATTAAAATTAACGATCGCTCTTTCTTCCTGTTTATTATTAGCTGCTTGTGATAAGCAAACAGAAACAACTATGTCAGATAATGAAAATAAACCAATCCCATTAGCAATTAAAATGATGGGAAATAGTTTCCAGGCTGATGTTAGTAATGTTGTTATTACTCAACGTACTAATCGTGTTGAATCTCCTGATTCAGTGGAAGTGAGCATTGTAGAGTCTGGCCTTTTAGATGATTCTGTCGAAGCAATCAAAACCATTTTTACTTTTATCCTTAAAGATGACAAATGGATCTTAGAAAAACCTCAAGATGTATTAATTAAATGCTATGAAGGTAGAGGACATAAAGATTTTTCACCCGAAACATGTGGCTAATTTACAGTTACATCTAAGCCAAAATAAGATAAATCGCATAAAGTACCGTAATCTATTACGGTACTCTATAGGACGCGATTAACAGAAAAAATAAATAAAATTGATGTTTATGGCAACAGCTAGTAAATGGCAATATTTTAACCCTGGTTAATGTTATCTATTTTATTTGCTCAATATGACAAGGAGAATAGGTCATAAGTATTTTTACAATAAAATTCAATATTAAATTATCGCCATTTTGTTAATATAAACAGTCTCCAGTTTTCATTTATTAGTACATTATGCCAATAAAATTTTATTTCGCTAATTTAGCAGAAATCACATAATCTGCCCCATGTTTTAAGCTTCCTTGTTGAGCAATACATACCAGTGCCTGTTGTTCTAATTGGATTAATATGCTCAAACATAGTCATCGATAATTGTCGATCAACAAGCCTACTGATCCTCTGGCGACACATTTCCATTTGACCTATCAACCAATTGTGGCCGTAATTAATTGGATAATGTTTTAGATCTACTATTTCAAATCCCATTTGTTGTAAATGATAGATCACCCAATCAGCTGGATATTCTCGATACGGACGTTCACCAGCAAGTAATAAACACGCGTCACGTAAACGGCCAATACTTACCACAAGATGCCCCGCTCGACAACTTGCATTGTAAGGCACGTAAGGCTCTAAGCCAGTAAAATATAACCGATTAAGGGTTAATGATTTTAAACGGTACAATAAAGGTATTTGCCAGTAAGGCACAAAACCGTCTACCGCACCTAATAAATAGTCAGCAATAACGGTATCAAATCGCTCATTAACCATAAAATCACTATCAGCCCAATTACCTAATAAAAGACGATCCTGAGGTCTTTGCTTAGCTGAAATAATTTGCTGAATATCAGCTTTCATATTAATTGCACAAGTTACTGCGGTCCAACTTTCACTCTTAAGCTGGCTTATCCAGCTTAGTGAATTAATGCCTGTACCCGCATCTAATACTTTGCCCCAAGGATTATTGCCTTGGATCATTTCAATATGACTAAAGGGCACCTCGAAAAACTCAAGATTTTCAATTAACCCTTGGCTTTCATTCTAAATAATTAGATTTTTTTTGATTATCACGTTACTGATTCTATCGCACATTGCCCTGGCTAGGGCCATTTGACCCATTCTGGGCGTCAGAAAGCCACGATGCACGCGCTCTGGAAGTACGCCAACCGCTTTAGGTTGTAACATGCTGCCATCATCGTCATGGCAAAATTAGCGCGCACCTGTCCAATGGTGCGGATCAGTTTTCTACCCATTTGTTCCATCGCCGCAAATGCATGTTCAACCCGTGCCCTAGTCTTTGCAATCCTGTGGTTTCGCCCTTGCTGAGTCTTGGACAACGGTTTGTTTCGATGGCCTTTACGCTGAATCTGGCTCCTATAGCCGTTTGCCT
>NZ_NHNG01000065.1:0-8788 GCF_002287155.1 Arsenophonus sp. ENCA | reverse complement strand
CAACGCCAATTATTCCCCAGCCAAATAGCGCATCCCATATGCTAGAGCCACTTACATCATTTCCACGAAGGTAAAAACGGTAGTGATATAAAAGTACCAACAGCGCCGCGACACCACGCAGAGCTTGAAGAGAGTCTAACTTCTTATCCATACAATCGTCACACCTTCAAATCAAAAGCATCATCGTAGCTTAATCTTATAAGATGAAGCTATCTATGGGCAGTTAATAATGTTTACTAAAAATATAAATGTAATTTCGTTACACTGATGGAAACAAAAGTAGCCTGCCATTTATCGCACGTTTTGGCTTCAAATATCGCACGCCGCATCATGATAGTGAATGGCTAATCTATTTTCTTTTCATGACAAACACCTCATATAAATAACATAATGATTACTTGATGTTTTTTATATTATAGGCATAAAAATGACAATTAAAATAATTTGTTTTTGCTAACCTTAGTGAGGAGTTATATATTTTTATTTTTTATTAAGTATTTGTATTGAATTAATTATACTTTTTATATAAAAATAGCAGTAATTATTTACTGCTATTTTATTATTTATCGATTTTAATTGAGATTAAGTGTGTTCTTCCCAATCTCTGGCGCGGGAAACGGCTTTTTTCCACCCGTTATATTTATAGTTACGTTCAGTGGTTTCAATTCCAGGAGTGAATTTTTTTTCAATACGCATTTTTTCTTTAATTTCATCCAAATCTTGCCAGAAACCAATAGCTAGTCCAGCAAGTAGAGCTGCTCCTAATGCGGTACTTTCACGAATAATAGGACGCTCTACGTAAGCACCTAGGATGTCAGATTGGAATTGCATCAAGAAATTATTGGCGACAGCACCGCCATCAACACGTAATGAACTCAGGCGCATATCAGCATCTTTTTGCATCGCTTCCAGAACATCACGAGTTTGGTAGGTAATAGATTCTAATGTTGCACGAATAATATGGTTACGATTGGCGCCGCGTGTTAAGCCAAAAATCGCACCGCGGGCGTAAGGATCCCAATAAGGCGCGCCTAAACCTGTTAGAGCTGGGACGACATAGACACCGTTATTATTTTTGACTTTATTAGCGAAATATTCAGAATCGTTAGCATCATCAATTAATTTCAGTTCATCACGCAGCCATTGTATAGAAGCACCTGCCATGAAAACGGCACCTTCTAGAGCATAATTCACTTCACCTTGTGGGCCACAGGCAATAGTAGTTAGTAAGCCATGATCGGAAATTTTGGCTTTTTTGCCGGTATTCATTAATAGGAAACAGCCGGTTCCATAGGTGTTTTTAGCCATTCCCGGCTGGACACATAACTGACCAAAAAGGGCAGCTTGTTGATCGCCGGCCATTCCGGCTATTGGTATGCGTGTTCCACCTTTACCACCAATATTGGTTTTCCCATAAATTTCTGATGATGGACGTACTGTTGGTAATATGGCGCGTGGAATATTAAAGGCATCGAGGATTTTTTGATCCCACTCCAGCTCATGAATGTTAAACAGCATAGTACGAGATGCGTTAGTATAGTCAGTAACATGGATACGCCCTTGTGTCATTTTCCATACTAGCCAAGTATCAATAGTCCCAAAGAGTAGCTCGCCATTTTTTGCTCGTTCATAGGCTCCGTCAACATTCTCCAGGATCCATTTAAGTTTGGTACCGGAGAAATAGGGGTCAACTACTAAACCGGTATTTTCACGAATGTATTTCTCCAGTTCTGAGTTATTCCGCTTTAGTTCGGTACAGAAATCATCAGTACGACGACATTGCCAAACAATCGCATTATAAATGGGTTTACCGGTTTTCTTTTCCCAAACTATAGTAGTTTCGCGTTGATTGGTTATGCCAATTCCGGCAATTTGATCACTGCGAATATCAGAAATGGCTAATGCTTCAGCTAAAGTAGCACTTTGGGTTGCCCAAATTTTTATAGGATCATGTTCTACCCAACCCGGCTTTGGGTAAATTTGAGGAAATTCACGTTGAGAAATATTAATAATATTAGCATCATGATCAAAAATAATGGTTCGTGAACTAGTGGTACCTTGATCAAGTGCGATAATATATTTTTTTGTTGTTGGTGTTTCAGTTGTCATAATAATTGTCCAATTTACTTCATATTATTTTTTTGAATTATTTTTGCGTTTATTTTTTGTTTTGATTTGCCATAGTAGGTAAATGGTAGCCAATCAGTTTGCGATAAGCAAAAGCACCAAGAATAGCGCCAACAAAAGGTGCCGTTAGGGGAATTATGCAATAAGGGAAATCTCGTCCACCGATTAAAGCAATATCACCCCAACCAGCCAGATCAGCTATTAGTTTGGGGCCGAAATTGCGAGCAGGATTTAATGCGAAACCGGTAAGTGGGCCAAATGAACCACCAATAACTGCAATCAGAATACCAATAAGTAGTGGTGCTAGTGGGCCACGGGGTATACCATTGTTATCATCAGTTAAGCTTAATATCATACAAACCAAGATAATAGCAATAACAACTTCAACCAGAAATGCCTGTAAGACGCTAATTTGGCCTGCTGGATAAGTAGAAAAAACGCCGGCAGTAAATAAGCTTGCATGTGAACCACGTACTATATGGTGTAATTTTTCATAATCTAGAAATAGTTCGAAGTACAACCCATAAACGAGAGCGGCAGCGACGAAGCCTCCCAGCATTTGTGCAATAATATAAGGCAGTACTTTTTTTCTATCAAAATGGGCAAATAACCAAAAAGTAACGGTAATCGCCGGATTTAAATGCGCTCCTGAAATGCCTGCCGTAAGGTAAACGGCTAGAGCCACGCCAAATCCCCAAATCATACTGATTTCCCATAAACCTAGTTGTGCGCCAGCAATACGCGTGGCAGCAACACAGCCCAGGCCAAAGAAGACCAGTAAGGCAGTACTAAAAATTCAGAGATACATTGACCTGTCAGCGTTGGTGAAGTAATTTTACTCATATGTTTATCCTACAAAAGTATGCATACTAAGCAATAAAATTGGTCTTTTATTTGTTATTTCCTAAGGAAACTCTGAAGGAATTTACCGTTAAATGAACGTAAACGGAAATAATGGGATCAAATATGTTGGATCACTTCAAAAAAATGAACGAAATCGCTCTGATAAAGTGATCGAACTGACATTCTAGTTGATGTATTTTTTTGCAATTAGTTGGATAAATAGAAATAATTAAGGTTAAATTGACATTTATCGAGAGCTTTCAACTAGACAGGCGTAAGAAGGCTACTTACAATCGTAGCATTGCTAAAAAAGGGGACGAAAGAATGTCATTTGAAGTTTTTGAAAAGTTAGAAACTAAAGTTCAACAAGCTATTGAAACAATTGAGCTTTTGCAGATGGAAGTTAATGAACTTAAAGAGAAAAATAATATTTTGTATCAAGAAGTAGCGAGTGCTAAAGAGAAACATGGAACGCTGGCTCATGAAAATGAGAATTTAAAACAAGAGCAGCATGCTTGGCAAGAGCGTTTACGCGGTCTATTAGGTCGAATGGAAGATGTTCAGTAATCGTCCGATATTTCATTGCATTAGAAAAAAATAGCAATAAGGGCAAAATTTGTTGCCCTTATTGCTACTTAATCGATAGATATTGAATAATACAACAATGTTTGTTTTTAGCTGAAAGAGTATTAGTCTTCAGTATCTTGATCGTTGTTTGGCTCATCATCTAAAAGTAATGGATACTCGGAAAGGATAATACCGGTATTATCTGCGTACAAATAATCTTCTGTAAAGAATGTGACGCCACCAAAATTGACTCGGACATCACTTTCTCCGATACCCTCACTGGTACAACCTACCGGAATGGCAGCGATTGCTTGAATACCGATATCTAATTCTGCCAATTCATCAACCTGACGTACTGCACCGTAAATAACAACGCCTTCCCATTGGTTTTTCATGGCAAATTTTGCCAATTCAGCATCAATTAGTGCCTTACGTACAGAGCCGCCACCATCAACTAATAGGATCCGACCCTCCCCCTGTTCTTCCAGTAAATCGTAGATGATGCCGTTGTCTTCAAAACATTTCACTGTTACGATTTGACCACTAAATGAAGTACGCCCGCCAAAGTTAGAGAATAAAGGTTCTACCACATTCACCTCTTCTTGGTAGATATCACAAAGCTCGGAAGTATCATATTTCATAGGATTTCGGTCTATTTTAAGTACAAGGGAAATTCAGTATATCCTTATCTGGTTATTTTTTGCAAAAACATAGCTGATAAAAATACTGAGGAAAATCAAAATTACAATAATTAATTTAAAATAAGTCCGACAGAAAATAGAATATTAGTCAGCAATGCCGCTTTTACCATATTTTCCAATAAAGGTTTCATACCCAGCGCAGTGGTATCATGGATAACTCTCTTTATATGGTTTAGTAACATCGGTATAGCGAGCAAAAATAACCAACCCGTCCAGTGATGAAGATATAACAAGCTAAACAGAATTAAACAAAAAATGGTAATTAAGATGAGTGCTGCATGATACTTTCGAGCGCCTTTAGTGCCTAATCTAACAGCTAAGGTATTTTTACCGGCTTTAATATCATTTTCTATATCACGCATATTGTTAACGTTTAGTGCTGCTACTGACAGCAATCCACAAGCGGTTGCTGGCAATAATATCATCAAATTGAAGTGGTTAGTATGCAGATAGTAAGTTCCGATCACACTTAACCAACCAAAAAAGATCAACACTGAGATGTCGCCAAGCCCCAGATATCCATAGGGTTTTTTCCCCACGGTGTAGGTGATAGCTGCTATTATAGCGACAACGCCGAGTATCAGAAAGCCAATAATATCCTTTGGCATTCGACAAGCGACTATGATCAGAGTTAAGCCACATAAACAACAAATAAAGATAGTGATTTTTAGGGCAACTTTCATTTCTGCCAGGCTAATAATTCCTTTTTGTATACCTCGTAATGGTCCCAATCGTTGCTCGGTATCACTGCCCTTAATTGCATCGCCATAATCATTCGCCAGATTGGATAGAATTTGTAGTGCAGCAGCAGTGAGTAAAGCTAATAATGCAATAGAGAGGATAAAAGTGCCAGACCAATAAGCTAATGCAGAACCCGTTATAATTGGCGCAATACCCAAAGGAAGTGTTTTGGGGCGTAAACTTTCTAGCCACGCCTGTATTTGTATAGGGTTTCTTGATGTGATTAAATTCATGTAATTAATCCACAAGTTTGTTGCTATAAAAATAATGGGAGGCTTAGCCCCCCATCCAGATTATAATCAGCAAAGTTAACGACGCCAGATTATAAAATAAATCGACTCAGATCTTCATCAGCAACTAGTTCATCTAGATGCTTAGCTACGTAATCAGCGTCAATTGTAATCTCTTGACCATTGCGTTCACTAGCATCGAAAGAGATGTCTTCCATCAATCGCTCAAGAACGGTATGTAATCGACGAGCACCAATATTTTCTGTTTTTTCATTGACTTGCCATGCTGCTTGAGCAATTTTATTAATACCTTCTGGCGTAAATTCAATGTTTAAACCTTCGGTTGCCATCAATGCTTTATATTGTATAGTTAAAGAGGCATTTGGTTCAGTTAAAATACGGTTAAAGTCTTCTGCCGTCAACGCTTGTAGTTCCACTCTGATGGGTAATCGGCCTTGTAGCTCCGGGATCAAATCCGATGGACTGGCAACCTGGAATGCACCAGAAGCAATAAATAGAATATGATCAGTTTTTACCATCCCATGTTTAGTAGAAACGGTGCAGCCTTCAACTAAAGGTAGCAAATCACGTTGTACACCTTCTCGAGAGACATCTGGGCCAGACGTTTCGCCACGTTTACAAATTTTATCGATTTCATCGATAAAAACAATGCCGTGTTGTTCAACTGCATCAATGGCTTGCTGTTTTAGTTCTTCTGGATTGACCAGTTTTGCTGCTTCTTCTTCGATCAGTATTTTGAAGGCTTCTTTGATCTTCATCTTACGGGGTTTATGCTTTTGCCCTGCCAGATTTTGAAACATAGATTGCAATTGACTGGTCATTTCTTCCATACCAGGAGGAGCCATAATTTCAACGCCTACCGGTGTAGTGGCAACCTCAATTTCAATTTCTTTATCGTCCAGCTTACCTTCTCTTAGTTTTTTACGGAAAGATTGACGTGCGGCAGAAGGTTCTACATTAGGATCAGGTTGTCCCCAATTATTTTTAGCCGGAGGTAATAAAACATCAAGAATACGTTCTTCGGCCAGTTCTTCTGCTCGGTAACGGTTTTTTTCTATAGATTGCAGGCGTACCATTTTTACAGCAGCGTCAGTCAAATCACGAATAATAGAATCGACCTCTTTACCCACATAACCGACTTCAGTAAACTTTGTCGCTTCTACCTTGATAAAGGGAGCATTAGCCAGTTTTGCCAAACGACGGGCAATTTCAGTTTTACCCACACCAGTTGGGCCAATCATCAAAATATTTTTCGGTGTTACTTCCTGACGTAGTGCTTCATCAAGTTGCATACGACGCCAACGATTACGTAGCGCAATAGCGACAGAACGTTTTGCTTTGTCTTGACCAATAATATGATTGTCCAATTCACTGACAATTTCACGAGGCGTCATTTCAGACATGTTTAAATCCTTAAGATTTTGAAGAGAGTTCTTCAAAGTTAAAATTATGGTTGGTATAAATACAGATATCACTCGCTATGTTTAACGCTTTTTCTGTAATATCACGTGCGCTCATTGTTGTATTTTCTAACAATGCACGCGCAGCGGCTTGTGCATAGGCACCACCAGAACCAATAGCGATCAAATCATTTTCTGGTTGAATAACATCGCGATTACCTGTAATGATCAATGAACTGTTTTCATCTGCAACAGCTAAAAGCGCTTCGAGTTTTCTCAGCATACGATCAGTACGCCAGTCTTTAGCCAATTCAACAGCGGCTTTTGTTAGGTGTCCTTGGTGAAGTTCTAGTTTTCGTTCAAAAAGTTCAAACAGGGTAAATGCATCAGCAGTACCGCCTGCGAAGCCAGCAATAACTTTATCATTATAAAGGCGGCGCACTTTACGGACGTTGCCCTTCATGACGGTATTACCCATCGTCGCCTGTCCATCACCACCAATTACAACTTGGCCATTACGGCGAACACTTACGATTGTAGTCATGAGTCAGCCCTTGGTTATTTTATTAGGGGAGTATGTAAACATACTTTTTAGGTTTTTTATGACGTAAAAAGTCAGTATTTACGTTATTAGGAATGTAAATGGGGGATAATAATCATTTTTCAACCCTTACTTGTACGAAGAATACAGCCGGATACGCCGACAGATTTAGCTCGGTCACGTATTTTTTCTGCTGCTTCTTGATTGTAAGGACCAAGAACTACACGATGCCAACCTTCAGTCGAGCTAATTCTACTTTCTAAACCTGAAAAGGCCAGGCTAGCTTTAACTGATTCTGCTTGCTCCAGGTTCTTAAATGAGCCACATTGTACCACTATTTTTTGTGGATTGTTGGTTGGTTGTTGAGGCTGTGGTACGGGTTTTAATCGCAGAGGTGATTCTATTGGTGGGCCATTAATGATCACGTGTGAGCGGGGAACATTATCATTATTAGGCACCTCGGATAGATTTGTGGTGGGATTGCGCCTATCCGCATCAATCTGCTCAAGAAATTGACGCTGTTCATTGGTTAACTCTGTGGTGTTATTAATATTTGATTTGGTTGAGTAGTTAAAGTTTGGTAGATCAGAACCCCGTTTTTCCAGCTCTTTTATGTAACGCCACCGTTCTTCTGGTTTAGGAGGTAGACTGTTGACTGGCTGATTGTTGTTGGGTGAGGTTGTTTTGTTAAGCACAGGAACGCGTTTATTTTGCGTAATGTAATATAAGCCGCCAATGCCGCCAATAAAGACAATTACGATGGCAATAGCGACAGCAAGGGTTGTTTTCGGCAATCCTTGATTTGATTTTTTTTTGCCTGCATGCTTATTTTTACGGGGCGTTGTGCGCCCTCGTCTTACGTAATCTTTTTGTGCCACTTTTCAATTCGCTAATTAATAAAAAAGTTACATTAATTCGTTATATGTTACTTAACCTAATCACTTTTGACTAGTTTTTAGGTGGACAAACACTATCGCGGATAATTAAATGGCAGTCTAGCAGTTTTGCATTTTTATCTATTCCGTGGCCTTCGATTTTCGCTAAAAGTAGTAACATTGCCTGGCGACCAATTTCAAAGCGAGGTTGCTCGATTCTGGTGAGAGCGGGTTCACAATATTGTGCAAAATTGAGATTGCCAAATCCAATAATAGATAAATCTCTTGGTAATGTTAGCCCCATACGTTTGGCCTGCCATATAGCACCAATAGCCATAATATCATTATGGCAAAAAATTGCGCTAGGTGGCTTAGTTAATGCAAAAAGTTTTTTTATGCTTTCAGCTCCACCTTGGTAACTAAAATCACTATTAATAATATATTCCTGTTGCACCTTATTACCTGCCCGCTGTATCGCTTGAGTGTAACCTTGCAAACGATATTGGCAAGACAGAATGGTTTCTGGGCCTGTTATGCAAGCAATATATTTATGACCCAGTTTTTGTAAATAGTTAATTGCATTAAAAGAGTAGGTTAGATTATCAATATTTATAGCACGAGTTTCGCAGTCTCTAAAAAAGAAGTATAAATTTAAAAACAAGAAAAAATCAGGATGTTCATATTTTGTCCGGTTATCCATGCATTAAAGATATCTATAAAATATTCTTGCAAGTAAGCAGTG
>NZ_NHNG01000434.1:0-2312 GCF_002287155.1 Arsenophonus sp. ENCA | reverse complement strand
TACAGGTTTCGATCTTGACCAGCGGGTCACCCAACTTGTCGATCGTCTGTTGGTGATACTGGTTTGCAAAGAGGTCATTCTTAATGGCGCTGCGTTTCTTCATGGTGGTTAGCTCAGTAGACCAGCTTCCGATAACTTTATCAGCAAAATCAAACTCGGCTTAGGTTTTTCGAGGTGCCCGGTAATTTAGTTACAGCAATTAATGCAATGAAAGCTGCTGCAATGCCACATCGGTTTATGGGTATCAATCAATCAGGTCAGGTTTGTTTATTACAAACGCAAGGTAACCCTGATGGTCATATCATTTTAAGAGGAGGGGAAAAGCCAAATTACAGTGCACAAGATATTGCAAATTGTGAAATGCAGATGCGCAATGCCAATTTATCACCCTCTTTAATGATTGATTGTAGCCATGGTAATTCCCAAAAAGATTTTCGCCGTCAACCACAGGTTGTTGAATCTATTATTGAACAAATTATAAATGGTAATCGGTCAATTACCGGTATGATGCTGGAAAGCCATATTAATGAAGGAAGTCAATCTTCAGAGCAATTACGTTCTAAAATGAAATATGGTGTTTCTGTCACTGATGCTTGTATTAGTTGGGAAACAACAGAGGCAGTATTAAGAAAATTACATACTAAAATTCGTTCAGTACTTAAAGAGCGTATTAAGACCCTAGAAAAAGCAAGTTAATTCAAGGTAAATTGATGTCAGCAGAATTATTACAATTACGTCAACAAATTGATGAAATCGATAAATCATTACTAGCTTTATTAGCAAAAAGAATGCAATTAGTGACGGCAGTTGGTGAAGTAAAAAGCCAACAAGGGTTACCTATCTATGTGCCAGAGCGTGAGGCTTCAATGTTGGAGGCGCGTCGCAAAGAAGCGGAAAAAATAGGTATTGCTCCTGATCTGATTGAAGATATCTTACGTCGCATTATGCGAGAATCTTACCTGCATGAAAATAACCAAGGATTTAAAAAATTAAATACTGATCTAGGGCCGATTATCATTGTAGGCGGCCAAGGTCGGATGGGAAAATTATTTGGTCGCTTATTTAGACTCTCGGGCTATGAAGTTCATAGTTTGAGCGAACAAGATTGGGATAGAGCTGATGAATTATTGGCTAATCCGGCGGTAGTAATGATTAGTGTTCCCATCCACTCAACGCTAGAAGTTATCCATAAATTGCCGAAATTGTCTGAAGATACTTTATTGATGGATATATCTTCTATTAAGCAGCAACCGCTTGAAGCTATGTTATCAGTGCATAATGGGCCTGTTGTTGGTTTACATCCCATGTTTGGCTCAGATGTAAATAGTATTGCTAAACAGGTTATTATTTATTGTGAAGGGAGAAATCCACAAGCATACCAATGGTTATTAGAACAATTGACTGTTTGGGGAGCCAGATTACATAAAATTAATGCTGTAGAACATGATAAATGTATGGGATTTATCCAGGCACTTCGTCATTTTACTACTTTTGCTTATGGACAATATTTATCAGAACAAAAAGTCGATCTGCAACAATTGTTAACCCTTTCATCGCCTATTTATCGATTAGAGTTAGCAATGGTTGGACGTCTGTTTGCTCAGGATCCACAACTTTATGCAGATATTATTATGGCATCTGATCAAAACATTGATTTAATTGCTAAATATTACCAAAGTTTTGGTCATTCTGTTGCATTGCTTAAAGAGAAAGATAAGGAAGAGTTTATTTCTCAATTTGAGAGAATTAGCCAATGGTTTGGTCAAGATGCTAAACGGTTCATGCAAGAAAGTAATACATTATTACAACAAGCTAATGATATTAGCCGTTAATTTACTGTTATTAATACTTTTTGAAAACCGGTTATACAACCGGTTTTTTAGTTAGCAACACCGGTAGATACTAAATTATCAGCTGGGTAGCAGCCTAAAATTTTTATTGAGCGTGTCATTGCAGTTAACTTTTCTAAAGCATGTTGCATATCTAATGAGCGTAAGTTTGCCTGTACATCAATAAACTAGTTGCTGAATAGAGACTTGCATTTTTTGTCACGCTATTGAGAATAAAAAGAGGTTTAACTTACACGAGTTTCGCACAAAACTAATTTGGGTACGCTAATAAAACACGGATGTGCTCAGCAATAGCATTTTTGATTACGTCCCAATTTTGTTGATAAAGGGTTATTTTTTCAGATATACGACGTTTATGTTGTTCAAACCACGCAGAAATAGCGAGAAAAATATGATTTCTTTGCGCTCGGCTCGTGCGAGCCTGACAGCGTTCAATACCACAATTTTGTTTAACTTCTCGAT
>NZ_NHNG01000317.1:0-2335 GCF_002287155.1 Arsenophonus sp. ENCA | reverse complement strand
AGGTAACCATCTGGGCAGATACCGGTTTTCAAGGTATAGATAAACAGCATCCTAATACACAAATCCCAAAAAAAGGAACTCGAAAAAGACCTTTATCGCCTGAACAAAAACAAGAAAATAAAATAATCTCGGGCATCCGTATTACAGTTGAACACGCCATCGCGGGTATCAAGCGCCTCGGTTGCATGACCCAAATTTTACGGAATCGTAGACCCTTTATTGATGATACCTTCTTACTCCTTAGCGCAGGTCTTTGGAATTTCCATCTCAGAACAGCGTAAAATTTACTTCAATCACCGAAACACCCTTATTTCACTATTAAGCAACACGCTTATTGGACAGGTGCGCGCTAATTTTGCCATGACGATGATGGCAGCATGTTACAACCTAAAGCGGTTGGCGTACTTCCAGAGCGCGTGCATCGTGGCTTTCTGACGCCCAGAATGGGTCAAATGGCCCTAGCCAGGGCAATGTGCGATAGAATCAGTAGCGTGATAATCAAAAAAAATCTAATTATTTAGAATGAAAGCCAAGGGTTAATTGAAAATCTTGAGTTTTTCGAGGTGCCCAACAATATATTTTTAATAGCTTTATATCAATCAAACTGGTTGTCTGCCATTCCATTTATTATACAAACATAAAAAATATTAATATATTTTTCAAATAGCTAATAGTAGCATGCTTATAATATTGGCTAAAACAAATATTAAATTAGTATTTAATTAGCTATCCATTTTGATATTGCATTGATTAAACTGTTTAAATATATTAATTAATTTTACTGATGCTTAATGTTGGGTGGTTATGTTTTATATAATAAGTTAAAATTTTATTATGTTTCTGAATGCTAAATTTTTTTTGTTATTAACTTAACTAATTGATATTTAGCTGTATAATAGTTACTTGATAATTATGAGTTTTGAAATTAATTAAATTTTTTAATAATCAATTGGATGGATTTAAAGCATAAATAGGAAATAGATAAAAATTATTCTAATAAATAGATTATATTTTTATCATGATAATTTATAGGAAATAAAAATAATATCGGATAGTATTAAAATATGAAAACTTTAAACACAACGCTTTCTAATACATTACTCATAGATGTTTTACAACAGGTCCGTGCTCTGATCGGACAAGGAAAAGTAGCAAATTATATCCCAGAATTAGCAAAAGTGAAAAATAATCATTTGGCAATGGCTGTTTGTACTGTCGAAGGAGAGATATTTTCAGCCGGTGATGCATATGAGCGTTTTTCTATTCAGTCAATTTCTAAAGTACTTGGTCTTACCTTGGCCATGACCGGTTACCGGGAAGATGAAATTTGGTGTCGGGTTGGTAAAGAGCCGTCAGGATTACCCTTTAATTCATTGGTACAGTTAGAAATGGAAAAGGGTATACCGCGGAATCCTTTTATTAATGCCGGGGCTATTATTATTACTGATATGTTGCAGTTTCGATTTGGAACACCTAAGCAACGAATGCTAGAGTTTGTTCGTTCTCTTACCGGTCAAACGGATATTAGTTATGATAACAAAGTTGCGGAATCGGAAATGAAGCATACCAGTCGCAATGCAGCAATTGCCTATTTAATGAAATCTTTTGGTAATTTCAAGAGCGATGTTTTAGCGGTATTAGAAACTTATTTTCATTATTGTTCGCTAAGTATGAATTGTGTGGAATTGGCTCAATGTTTTAATTATTTAGCCAACAATGGACGATTATTAAATAATGATCATATCATCAAACCAATTCAAGCCCGACAAATTAATGCCTTGATGATGACTTGTGGTATGTACGATGGTTCTGGTGAATTTGCTTTTCGTATTGGAATGCCGGGTAAATCAGGTGTTGGCGGTGGCATCATTTGTGTTGTGCCTAATGCTTTTACAGTAGCGGTATGGTCACCTGAATTGAATAAATCAGGGAACTCTTTGGCAGGTTGCACTGCCTTAGAATTATTATCGCAACGAATAGGTCGCTCCGTTTTTTAGTATATGGCAATAAAAAGCTGTGGGTTAAAGGAGAAAATATGTTACGTATTATACTAATTGTTTGCACATTATTGATGGCAACTTTTGTCGTAACGAAAGAGCATCAATGTTCTGTAAATCTTAAAGATGACATTATTATTACCAAACAGCAGATACAAGGGCACCTCGAAAAACCTAAGCCGAGTTTGATTTTGCTGATAAAGTTATCGGAAGCTGGTCTACTGAGCTAACCACCATGAAGAAACGCAGCGCCATTAAGAATGACCTCTTTGCAAACCAGTATCACCAACAGACGATCGACAAGTTGGGTGACCCGCTGGTCAAGATCGAAACCTGTA
>NZ_NHNG01000626.1:0-8825 GCF_002287155.1 Arsenophonus sp. ENCA | reverse complement strand
TAACAAGCTGAAAATTCAGCGGCTAAATTTTTCAATTCTTCGACTGATAATCCAATGATTGCTTTACATAAACGATTATCTCGTAACAGCCGCTCTTTGTTGATCATTTCAAACCTTTATTCTCTAAGTTAAACCTCTTTTTATTCTCAATAGCGTGACAAAAAATGCAAGTCTCTATTCAGCAACTAGTTTATTGTAAATGGCGATCTAGACAGTTAGCACTTAAATTTAAGGTACCATCTTCAAACCATTGGATGTTAATGTGCCCTGGATCAAATGAAGTGTTTTTTACTTTGGTATAGGGTTTTATCCAGTCAACAATTTGACCTTTTTCTCGCCAAAAAGCGTCAGGATCTTCAAGAGATAATTGATAATCTTGTTGGTACTGTTTTTTATTGACTAAGGCATGTGCGGCAATTTCAGTAGGAATGGGGTACTTGAACGTTGATATCATATTTTTCTTCTCCTCATTTGTGTTAATCATATGTCAAAGAGCAGTTAACTAAACCCATGAAAAAGAATTTGTTTTTTTTTGTGTAAGTGATCACGTAAATGATGGTGTTTTATTTTAGATTTGTTATTTATTAATTAATTATTCTATTTAAATTGTTTTAATTGATGTGAGCTAATATATCGATTTTTTTATAGAGAAATAAAAACCTTAAAAAATATATTGTTTATAATTGTTTTCATTATTATGGTAATCCTTGTAAAATAAGGATTGATTGAAACATTTATTTTATATTTGAGTAACAGGAGTTAATGCGGATGAGCTATACATTACCTTCCCTGCCTTATGAATATGGGGCACTAGAGCCACATTTCGATGAAAGGACAATGAAGATCCATCATACCAAACATCACCAAACATATGTTAATAATACTAATGATGCGTTAAAAGATTTTCCTGAGCTTGCTAAAGTTGATATAGATGATTTAATTCAAAATTTAGATAAGGTGCCTGCCGATAAGCGTACTTTTTTACGCAATAATGCAGGTGGGCATGCCAATCATAGTATGTTTTGGATCGGTTTGAAAACAGGTACTGAACTAAAGGGTGAGTTGAAATCTGCGATTGAACGTGATTTTACTAGCGTTGAGAATTTTAAAGAAATCTTTGAAAAAGCAGCAGCCACTCGTTTTGGTTCCGGCTGGGCGTGGTTAGTATTGAAATCGGATGGAAAGCTGGCGGTTGTTTCGACAGCTAATCAAGATAACCCATTAATGGGTGAATCTATTTCTGGTGTTTCCGGTTATCCTATTTTAGGGCTGGATGTTTGGGAACATGCTTATTATCTCAAATATGAAAATCGTCGCCCTGAATATATTAAAGCCTTTTGGTCGGTTGTTAATTGGGATGAAGCGGCAAAACGTTTTGCAGAAAAAGTAAAATAGCATTAACTTTATCTGTTTGTTTAATATCAATGTTAGTGGTGCCAGATTATTTACTGGCCTACTAATATTTTTTAATGACCAATTAAAATTATAGTAATGAAAAAAATTTTAACTCTTATTAATTATATATAAACAAATAAAAGAAACTTTTGGTTTCGCTAAATGGTATTTTATTATTTATATCATTCGATAAATTTATTAATAAAATAAATATTGATATTTGTTTTAACTGTTTATTTTTATTAATTTTTAAATTTATTCTTAATGTCAATCTCCCTCGTGTTTTAAGAGGGAGAAGAGCATTATTTTTTTATAGGGCTAATAAAACCTATCGCGTCATAAACTTTACTAAGGGTTACTTGAGCACGAGCCTCTGCTTTGCTAGCACCTTCAGACATAATGTCATTTAATAGTTTTTCGTTATTACGAAACTCATCAAAACGGCTTTGAATATTTATTAGCATATCTGAAACAGCTTCAGCAACGGTGTTTTTAAGATCGCCATACATTTTTCCGGTAAATTGTTTTTCTATCTCAGAGGTAGATGTGCCTGTTACACCAGAAAGGATATCTATTAGATTAGAAATACCAGGTTTGTTTTCTGTATCATAATAAATTTGCGGTGGCTCGTCAGAATCAGTAAGGGCACGTTTTATTTTTTTAGCCGCTGATTTAGGGTTTTCTAATAAAGTTATTACATTATTGCGGTTATCATCTGATTTTGACATCTTTTTTTGTGGTTCTTGTAGAGACATAACCCGCGCTCCTTTTTCAGGAATAAAGGGATCGGGTACAGTAAATATTTCACCATAGAGCGAATTAAAACGTTGAGCAATATCGCGGCTTAATTCTAAATGTTGTTTTTGATCAATACCAACCGGGACTTGGTTTGTCTGGTAAAGTAAAATATCGGCAGCCATTAATACTGGATAATCGAATAATCCAGCATTAATATTTTCAGCATGACGGGTTGATTTGTCTTTAAATTGTGTCATGCGGCTTAATTCACCAAAATAGGTATAACAGTTAAGCGCCCAACTAAGTTGAGTATGTTGCGGAACATGGGATTGAACAAAAATAATACTTTTTTTAGTATCAATACCACAAGCTAGGTATAAGGCTAATGTATCAAGTGTACGTTTTCTTAATTCTTTGGGGTCTTGACGAACTGTAATGGCATGTTGATCAACAATACAATAAATACAGTCATAATTATCTTGCATGTGAACCCATTGGCGTAATGCGCCAATATAATTGCCGATGGTTAATTCCCCAGACGGTTGAGCCCCACTGAATACAATAGGCTTTTTGTCGGTATTAGTTGAATTTATAGGGGGTGTATTCATGTTATTATCCCAGAGTTGTCAAAGGTGGTAGTCCTAACGCAGGAAGTAGATCGGCAAAGTTATCTAATACATAATCTGGTTTACTTAATGCGATAGATTCACCATAGTTATATCCGTAAGTTAAGCCCACACAAGGACAATCTGCAGCTTTAGCGGCTAAGATATCATTATGAGAATCACCGACAAATAATAATTGATCTTTATGTAGGCCAAATTTTCCCATTGTAAGATACAGTGGAGCCGGATGGGGTTTTTTCTCTTTTACGTCATCGCCCCCTAATATTAAAGAAAAATAACAATCAATAGTTAATTTTTTTAATAAAGGGTCAATAAATGGCGTAGGTTTATTGGTGACGATTGCCATTGGTAAAGGTTGTTTGGCTATTTCTGCTAATGTTTCTTTCACTCCAGGAAAAAGCTGACTACCAGTTATTACTGTTGTTGCATAAATTTTATCAAATAATTGGCGAGTATTATTTTTGATTTCTGGTGTGATTTTAACATTTGCCCAAGTTAATGCGCGTTCTATCATAATATCAACACCATTACCAACCTAGGTAGAAACAGGTTCTTTGCCCGCAGCGGGTAATTGCTGAATGATTAAAGCTTGATCTAAAGCATCAGCTAATCCGTCTGCACTGTCGACTAATGTACCATCCAAATCAAATGCAATAACTTTAATCTTGGTTAATTTTTTAAATGCCATTAAATTGCCTCAGCTAACTTTTTACGCATAGCATCAATGACAGTTTTGTAATCTGGTTGATTAAAAATTGCAGAACCTGCGACAAAGGTGTCAGCACCTGCATTTGCAACATTAATAATATTATTAACATTGATCCCGCCATCAACTTCTAGGCGAATATTATAACCGTTTTTATCGATCATTTTACGAACTTGACGCAATTTATTTAAGGTTTGTGGAATAAAAGATTGTCCACCAAAACCAGGATTTACCGACATGATTAGGATCATATCCAATTTATCTATCACGTAATCTAAATAGTTTAATGGCGTAGCGGGATTAAAAGCTAAACCAGCTTTACAACCGTTATCTTTAATTAATTGTAATGTGCGATCAATATGCTCACTTGCTTCAGCGTGAAAGGTAATATAAGTTGCACCAGCTTTAGCAAAGTCAGGAATCAATCGATCTACTGGTTTTACCATCAAATGCACATCAATGGGTGCCTTAATACCATAATCTCGCAATGCTTTACATACCATTGGGCCAAAAGTTAAATTTGGAACATAATGGTTATCCATTACGTCAAAATGGATAATATCAGCTCCAGCTTTAATGACTTTCCCAGTATCTTCACCTAAACATGCAAAATTTGCGGATAAAATAGAGGGGGCAATCAGAAAATCTTTCATTATTGTCTCCGATTTGTTTTTTTACCTTTTGCGTTTTTTTTATAAGTTGGATTATAAAATGCCAAAAGTTCATCGACTTTTCTACGAGCAAGGCTATTACGACTAATTGTTCTACGTACTTTAACAACATTTAGCTTGGCGTGATGATACCATTCTCTAGTCGCTGGTGTATCATGATTTGATATTAATACGGGTATTCCGCGAGTTGATGATAAGTGATAAGCAATTTGAGCCAGATTGTATTGTTCTTTGTTGCCAAAACTATTTGTATGATATGCGGTAAAATTAGCCGTATCAGAAAGAGGTGTATAGGGTGGATCACAGTAAACAACGGCACTTTTGTTTACTGATAGTAATGTTTCTTGATAGGTTTGGCAGACAAAAATAGCTTTTTGTGCTTTTTCTGCAAACCAATAGAGTTCATCTTCAGGAAAATAAGGTTTTTTATAGCGCCCAAATGGAACGTTAAATTCCCCTTTTGAGTTGTAACGACAAAGACCATTGTAGCAATGACGATTAAGATATAAAAATAGTTCACTACGACGTCTAGGATTATTACATAAGTTGAATTCAGTACGTAAACGGTAGTATTGCTCAGGTGTATTAAACTCATTGTTAAAAAGCTGACGTGAATGCTGCACAAATGTATCAGTGTGATATTTTACAGTATTATATAAATTGATAAGATCATTATTGATGTCAGCTAGGATGTAAGCATTATAGTTGGTATTCAAAAATACTGAACCTGCCCCGACAAATGGTTCTACCAGACAATCACCTTCTGGTAGATATTTTTTAATTTCTTCTACCAGAAGATATTTACCGCCAGCCCATTTTAAAAAAGCGCGTTTTTTCTTCATGCCGCCATATTTTATCTAAATGTTCCAGAGTTTTTGATATATCTCTGTTTAGGACAGCATATTTGCGCCTAATGATTCTTTATTTTTGATCTTGCTTAACTTGCTGAAATTTTCTAACCCAGGGTTTTTTTTCCTGAACAGAAGCGGGCAAAGTTGAAATTGCGTTTTTTGCTTCACTGACTGTGCGGTAATTACCGTGGATAAGAACATACCATGGTTGTCCATTGCGTATGGTCTTATAGATTTTATAATTAGTTAAGCGATTGTTTTTAGCAAATGCTTCTAGTGAGTTAGAACGGCTTGCACTACTTAATTGTAGTGTGTAATTACTCGCTGGAGCTGATAATAAATCACCACTTTGATTTGTATGTGTTCTAACTATAGGTTTTGTTTTTGTTTCAGGATTAGTTTTAATTGGTTCAACGATATTAGATGGTGTAGTAGCGGGAAGTTTTGTTGATGATGGCGTTGATGTTGGATTTTCAACGAGTTGTTGCTTTGCATTAGGTAATGTTTGTCCCTGGCGTAAAGCATCAACAACGTCACCAGGGATTTCAATACGTTTACCTTGCCCTTGGTTGACTGGTGGTAAGGAACTTTCAGTCGGTGTATCACTAATTGAAGGCATGGTTACGTTTTGTGGTTGGTTTTGTTCTTGGGATAAAGGGGACTCATTTGATAGTGATGTTGATTTAGAAATATCAATGTTACGTTCATTTATTGTTGTAGAGGTATTTTGTTTCTCATGATCTGTTGGTGCTTTAAGTGCTGAGCTAATCGCGATAATGAGTAATAATAGAACCAAAACAGCGATACCAATCATGACATGTTGCCGAGAAGCTAGATGGTGTTTAGATCTTTGCTGACGTGAACGTAATACAGGCCTGTCTGAAGTGTCTGGCCGGAAGTTACTCTGATCTTGAGGATCTCTTTCTGGTTTAAACTCGTCCATTTCCCCTCCCTTTAAGGTGAATGACCTCATATCATGGATAAAGATGATTTTTTGTACAATTAGATTCTGAAATACGGATATTTATTATAGTGTCACTATGGCTATCTTGCTATCTCAATCACGGTTTAATCTGTATGTAGACATTGTTTAATTGCTTTTAAAACAATCTCATGGCTTATATTAGTATATAATTCTGCGTTGCCAATAGATTTGGGTAGCACCAGATTGAGTTGATTATTAACTACTTTTTTATCTCTCATCATGTGAGGTAAATAAGCTTCAGCAGCCATTTTTGCTGGTCCCTTAATAGGGAGATTTGCTTGCCTCAGTAAGTTTAAAATGCGTTGAGTATCATTATTATCAAATTGGCCAACTAACTCTGCGGTTTTTGCAGCCATCACGATACCTGTAGCAACTGCCTCACCGTGTAGCCAACAACCATAGCTTAATTCAGTTTCAATGGCATGACCAAAGGTATGTCCTAAGTTCAATAATGCACGTTGTCCATTGGTTTCTTTTTCATCTATAGCAATGATTTTTGCTTTTAATTCACAACAATGTCGTATGCAATAACTTATTGTTTTTTCATCGAATTCAAATAGTTTATTAATGTTTTTTTCTAACCAACAAAAAAAATCATAATCTAGAATAATGCCATATTTAATAATTTCAGCTAAGCCTGAAGAAAACTGACGTACTGGTAATGTTTTTAGACTATCTAAATCAATAATAACTGATATTGGCTGATAGAAAGCACCAATCATGTTTTTACCTAATGGATGATTGACTGCTGTTTTTCCTCCAACAGATGAGTCAATTTGAGATAAAAGCGAGGTTGGTGCTTGGATAAAACGAACGCCTCTTTGGTAGCAGGCGGCAGCAAATCCTGTCAAGTCACCAATAACACCGCCCCCAAGGGCAATAAGGGTGGTGCTTCGAGGATGATTTTTTTCCAATAAAGCAGTGAAGACAGTATCAAGAGTAGCTAATGATTTGTACTGTTCTCCGTCAGGTAGAATGATCTCATCAACTTTGACGCCCATTTTTGTAAGAGTAGATTTTACTCTTGCAGAGTAAATGGAATGTAGCGTTTTGTTCGTTACAATCATTGCGTATTCGCCACTTTTAAGCGGCAAAAAAGCATTAGGTGAGTTAAGTAAACCAAAAGCGATACTAATAGGGTAACTCCGTTCACCGAGTGTAACTGTCAATTTTTCCATATTGATTTTACCTTTATGGCATGGTCAATCAGTCATTCATATTGATTTATTGAAATTAAGTATTTTTTAATAATCCAATGATTTGGTTAGCAACTACTTTTGCACTTTGATCGTCGGTATGAATAGTAATGTCTGCGATTTCTTCATAAAGTGGATTACGTTCATGAGCGAGTTTTTCTAAAACTTCACGAGCAGGCTGATCTACTTGCAATAAAGGTCTTTTTTTATCGCGTTGAGTTCGTGCCATTTGTTTTTCAATCGTAGTTTCAAGATAAACGACTACCCCGCGAGCAGAAAGACGGTTGCGTGTTTCTTTTGATTTTACCGATCCCCCCCCTGTTGCTAGAACAATGCCTTGTTTTTCTGTAAGCTCATTGATAATTTTTTCTTCACGTTCCCGAAAACCTTCTTCGCCTTCTAAATCAAATACCCAACTCACATCAGCACCAGTACGTCGTTCAATTTCTTGATCGGAATCAAAAAACTCCATACTAAGTTGCTGCGCTAGCTGGCGACCAATAGTACTTTTTCCGGCGCCCATAGGTCCAACCAGAAAGATATTGCGTTTCTCTGCCATGTTTTTGGTATTACTAAGATTATTCGTTAATGATAACTCGCCCCGCCAATCAAATTAGCAACGGGACCTATAATTGAAACCTCATGAGTATTGACATCTTTTCTTGCATATAAAAGCAAAAAAATCCCAAATACATTCAGTTTTTTCTGAATTATATCGGAAGGGCCTGTTTTTGGAACATAACTGATAGCAGTATTTCTTCACAGGTTTAAAATCCGGAATGTCTCGTAATACGCAATATACAGTATTACGAAGCTCAAGTATTCGTCTTTAAGTTTGTTTGCGCACTAAGTTTAACATCAATCAATTTGAAAACCACGTCGATATCTATACGGAAAATGTATTATTTGCTGCCAATTATGAATGATATTAAATTGGATATAAAAATTATCGCAATAGATTAGCTAAAAATGCAACTCTAATCGTACATATAAAAGTTTTATTATCGAGTGCGCACAACATATTTATTTCGCTAAATAGCTAACCTTGTAAGCTAAATCTTTCTTATCGTCAAATTTATAATCCACTATTCACAATAATCTGATGATTTTTGCTCTCTTGGGTGCTGCTTAGGATGAAGTTATATTATAAAAAATAATTATTAGTTACTATATTTTGTTAAATATTAATTAGTTGTGGTGTTATAAATATGATTAATTCTCTATGGTAAGTTTGTTTTCCATCTTTGGTGAATAAATGACCAAAAAAAGGAGTGTCTGCCAGGTAGGGGATTTTTTGCTGTTGACTGTTTTTTTTCTGCTGAAAAATCCCACCTAAAATAAGTGTTTCTCCATGATTAATAGTAACTTGGGTCGATATTTCTTGTTTATTACACGAGTTTCGCAGTCTCTAAAAAAGAAGTATAAATTTAAAAACAAGAAAAAATCAGGATGTTCATATTTTGTCCGGTTATCCATGCATTAAAGATATCTATAAAATATTCTTGCAAGTAAGCAGTGTAAGATACTCTAGTTTGGCGTTATCAGAAGTCAGCCCATCGCCTTTATCTCATGACACGGTTAGCCGATGGTTAAAAAGTAGATGTTTCCGCCCTAAAGACCTATGGCGATTAGTTGAACCTTCTATAGACAAAAAAAG
>NZ_NHNG01000146.1:0-2336 GCF_002287155.1 Arsenophonus sp. ENCA | reverse complement strand
CATAAACGATTATCTCGTAACAGCCGCTCTTTGTTGATCATTTCAAACCTTTATTCTCTAAGTTAAACCTCTTTTTATTCTCAATAGCGTGACAAAAAATGCAAGTCTCTATTCAGCAACTAGTTTATAGTTTCGGCCTCTTGATTAGGTTTTTCAAACCTCACCAACCCGATTCCAAACGGGGTGGCGAGACGTAACGGAGTTGGAATACCGGCAATCAAGAAAACCCGGCGAGCCTTTCGGCTCCCCCGTTACATCCCACCATAATAGGTGCATAACGCTGGTTATACTGGACACAAAAAAACCGCTGCTAGCGGCTTATGTCCGCTTGATTACTCGGGATTCCAAACCCTGCACCCGTTTTGTTAAGGTGCTAGGCATGACTATAGTCCAGATTGCCGGAGAGATGCAAGGGCCAAGATGATCATCGTTGCCCTCTCGCCGCAGCGCAGAAAGAATATTTTGCATGAATCACTCATTAATAGGTTAAACTAAATAAAAAACAGGAGGATCCGCTATGGGCCAAGTCGCATTTGATACATTACAGGCCTCAGAAGAGCTTGAGACTTCCGGCATTTCTAGAGAACAGGCGCGGGCGATCTCGCTCGTCGTGCGTAAGTCTCACGAAGTGGCGGATGTAGCTACTAAGGCTGATATCGCAGAAGTGAACCGCAACATCGCAGATGTGCGTAAGGATATGGAGCATCGATTCGAGAAAACCGACGCCCAGATCGCCGATGTCCGAAAGGACTTATCAGCCGAAATCTCCGATGTCCGCAAGGACATGGAGCATCGTTTTGATAAAAACTATGCACAGATGTTGGCTCGCTTTGAAAAGACTGACGCCCAAATTTCTCTAGTCCGCAAGGATATGGAGGCGTTAACCAATGGACTGCTTATAAAACTCAGCAGAGTTATCGTTATAACCATTGGTATAGTTTCAACTATTGCAACATTAATTATAAAATTTTCTTGAAAGCGATAGCTATGTATTATTGCTTTCGTTGACTATTATTTAACCCAACTCATCGGCATCAACTCCGAACGCAGCTAGCTCTTCTTTAATTTCTTCAATGCGACGCTGAAATTCAGTTAGCACAGCTGGCTTTATAGCATCAACAAGTGATTCATCAATCCACGTTGAACCAATACACATCTGTAGCTCTATACCATTAATTAATCTTTTGTAACCATCTATTTTGCCCCTTAAATCGATTGTCATTTCATGGGCTTTTTTTAAATCTGACACTTTCATTTTTATCACCTCTGACTTACCCGGGGTCGGCATCCAGCAAGTCCCTTTCCAGCGTTGCATCAGTTCAGCCACGCATTCCCGCGCCGCCTTTGCGACATCTGCCGCATACGCTTGCGCTCCCCTGAAGAACTCTCCCAATGTGTAAATCTTTTCGTTAACAACAACGCAGCATTCACCATTTATCCACGCCGCAAAAACGGTGTAATCGCTATGTTTCCATAATTTACGATAGGCAATATTGGTTATTTCCTCAGGATGCAAGTGGATGAATCTGTTAACTTTCAAGTTATCCGGCAAACTCGAAATTCCAGTGCGGCGGAGGTTAAACCAGCCACCAACGCTCAGATTATCGGGTAAGCGAGTTATGCTTGTACCGCCGAGGTCAAGCCAGCCGCCAACTCTCAGGTTGTCCGGTAAACGAGTAATGCTCGTATCATGGAGATCGAGATTTCCATCGACGAAAATCTTATCTCCGTCAATCACGGATGTGCTCAGCAATAGCATTTTTGATTACGTCCCAATTTTGTTGATAAAGGGTTATTTTTTCAGATATACGACGTTTATGTTGTTCAAACCACGCAGAAATAGCGAGAAAAATATGATTTCTTTGCGCTCGGCTCGTGCGAGCCTGACAGCGTTCAATACCACAATTTTGTTTAACTTCTCGATGATAAACTTCAACAGACCAACGGGCATCCATGATAGATTTGACGTATTCACGGGTGGGATTCTCTTTGTTTGTTACTATAAGCGTGTTGCTTAATAGTGAAATAAGGGTGTTTCGGTGATTGAAGTAAATTTTACGCTGTTCTGAGATGGAAATTCCAAAGACCTGCGCTAAGGAGTAAGAAGGTATCATCAATAAAGGGTCTACGATTCCGTAAAATTTGGGTCATGCAACCGAGGCGCTTGATACCCGCGATGGCGTGTTCAACTGTAATACGGATGCCCGAGATTATTTTATTTTCTTGTTTTTGTTCAGGCGATAAAGGTCTTTTTCGAGTTCCTTTTTTTGGGATTTGTGTATTAGGATGCTGTTTATCTATACCTTGAAAACCGGTATCTGCCCAGATGGTTACCT
>NZ_NHNG01000239.1:0-2349 GCF_002287155.1 Arsenophonus sp. ENCA | reverse complement strand
AGCACCCACGACAGTCAGCATTTCGAAAGGGTCATTGACAAGGCCAACACCAATCGCAATATCTACGCCGACCGAGGCTATCCCTCTGCGGAGCGGGAAGCTTGGCTGAAGGCAAACGGCTATAGGAGCCAGATTCAGCGTAAAGGCCATCGAAACAAACCGTTGTCCAAGACTCAGCAAGGGCGAAACCACAGGATTGCAAAGACTAGGGCACGGGTTGAACATGCATTTGCGGCGATGGAACAAATGGGTAGAAAACTGATCCGCACCATTGGACAGGTGCGCGCTAATTTTGCCATGACGATGATGGCAGCATGTTACAACCTAAAGCGGTTGGCGTACTTCCAGAGCGCGTGCATCGTGGCTTTCTGACGCCCAGAATGGGTCAAATGGCCCTAGCCAGGGCAATGTGCGATAGAATCAGTAGCGTGATAATCAAAAAAAATCTAATTATTTAGAATGAAAGCCAAGGGTTAATTGAAAATCTTGAGTTTTTCGAGGTGCCCTTATGAATATCAGTGACTCATAATGAATTTAAAAATAATTCATACAATTCAATATGTTAAATAAGTAAAAATCTGATTTAATAAATTTTAGGCCAAAAATAACATTGAAGATATTTTCATATAAAAAATTACTTATTTTACGATAAAAAATATATTATTCTTGATATAAAAATGTTTTATAAAATAAAGATATTCTCAATAGAGATGTTTTTATTTATAATTTAGAATATATAATACAAATAATAAAAGAAATATTTTTAAAAATATAATATAAAAATAATAATTTTTTAGTAAATAATACCTTAACTTATAGGCTTATAAACCATATTTAGTTATAAATTATTTATTAAAACAATTATCAATTTAATCAGCTTTAAAAACCCTTTACCTATGGCAAAGATATTCAGTACAGAAATAATAATTCACTAAGTTAGGAAGATGTTAATTTATATTTAGTCACTCTCTTTTGGTATCACATAAATACCTGCACCTGCTGTATTCTCATTAAAAAACCAAATACCAGTAGGATATTCAGGCAACTCAATTAAATACATTATTCCCTCATTAAAAGGCTCTATTAATCGAATAATACCTTCACGCATCTGCGCGCCATCAGTCTTTACTAAAACGCTATCATTGATTTTCATCGGTTATGCCAAAAATTAAATGTTGTACCAAAAATTTTACTACAAAATAATAAAGAAGCCTGCCGCTTGCACGACAGGCTTCAAGAAATCCATTTATTTAACTAATCTTAAAGAGCAGTTACATTCGCTGCAGCTGGGCCTTTCGAACCATCTTCAATAGTAAATTCTACATTTTGCCCTTCAGCCAGGGTTTTGAATCCATTTCCTTGAATGGCAGAGAAGTGAACGAATACATCTTTGCTACCATCAGAAGGAGTGATGAAACCAAAGCCTTTAGATTCGTTAAACCACTTCACTTGACCCTTCATTTTGTCAGACATGTGCCTTTTCCTATATAACTAATAAACATTGCCGCTTTCGGCAGGTATACAAAAGCCTACATCACTATTTAATTCATGGAAGCACTCAGCAAGAAACGGTCGAAAGGCTATCAAGGATAACGCTACTCATAACACATTAACTTAAATGTCGTAAATAAAATAGATCTGTTTATTAGGCTTCCTCCCATTAACGCACGAGTAGTTAATAATATCAATAGTTTTATGCTTTTGTTTAAGAAAAAAATCGAATTTTTTCAAGAATATTCTTCGTTAACCCAATAAATTAATAAAAAAATCAAAATGATCTAAATAAATCCATAAATATAAATTTTTTTTCTGTTTGGGACAATTCCTAATCAATGGAAATTTTGTTTAAAATAAGAGAAAAAAGATATGTCGATAACTCAAGCAATTTAATATACTAGTCTCAGGGTTTAGATTCATCTATAAATCTAATCAATTAAGGTAAATATCATGGATATGATAAAAGTAATCCTGAATGAAAATCTCTGCCAAATAAATAAACAGCAAAACCGTAATAATAGGCCTTATCTAAATTGGCAGTTTATTACTGCGCATCCATACCTATGTTATAGGAATGGTCATGACTTACTTGCTAATAGCGATTCTAATCTATCATACCTCATACTTTGGTTTGTACTGGACAATCGGTTTTACACTATTTTTTCTTTTGCTCGCCGCTGCATTACTGTTTGATATCAAACCAACATACCGCTTTAAGGATATTGTGATCAGACGTGAGATATTTAAAACGAAAACGTGAGATAAATGTGGGGAGATCCGGGGAGATGTGGGGAGTTCTGAGATGGAAAGTGTAATTCTATTACCGTCACGGTAACAGGATTACGGATGAAG
>NZ_NHNG01000194.1:0-2354 GCF_002287155.1 Arsenophonus sp. ENCA | reverse complement strand
GGCTGACAAAAATACATCCCAAATCTAAACGCGCCAGATTTTCAAGTGCTCTGAGCGAACTATGCCCTTTCATGATCCCATAAAGCAAAATTCCCATCATTGAACGAGGAGAATACGGCGCTCTACCTGTTGAAGAATAACAGCGTTCGAAAGGTACCCAGTCTTGTTCATCCAAAATCTCTGTGACAATAAATGCCCTACGTTCACCAATTTGCTTGAGATAATCGCAAAGGGAAACAGAACCCTCCAAGATAGGTAGATTTTGCGCTTTGACAAACTTACGTTTGGTGTGAGAAGGCGATTCCAGTTTGCGAGTAAATACGGTCATAAAAGATCTGCGTTTAAAACGAATAAAGCAAATTTTAATCGATAACATGAGCTTTTGCGACAGCCTCCCTCATCACGGGGCACTGGGCAAAAGCGATTTATGATTTTGATGGAGAAAAAGGGAACTATCTTCCGGATGATTACTTTGCTGTCGCTCATGCCAATCAGATTGTGGTATTAACTCAAACATCAGCAGGGTATTTTAACGCCAAACGCTGGCTAAGAACGCATGGCGCAAAAGGAGTCATTGACTATCAGGTCAAGCAAGGATGCATAGGATGCAGTGAAACCGATATTTATTTTTATCGCATTGATAAACCGGTTGATATTCATCCTATCCCGGTAAAGAAAAAAACTGAAGGGATGTTGCCAGAGAAAAATCCCGCTAAAGATAATCACTCGATGACAAGTAAACCACTGACGGTGATCAAACCACCGCAGATTATCAGCGTTAAAAATAATTCTTCATCGGCTAAGGAAAATAAACCACTCGTTCACTCTCAACCAATGATTGTACCATCAAAGAAAACGACGTTGCTTACGGATAAACCGTTTACGTCAATGAAAGTCACTCCGAACCCAAAACATGTGCAAACGTGGCAGATAGAAAAAGAAGGAACGTTAAAAGCGGGTGTCATGGCATGGGCAATAAAGGAATCTTGTGTCGCGCCGGGGGTAAAAAACTGGACGGTATACTGGCAAACGCCGGTTAATTATCAGATTGATGCTCCATTAAGATTCAGTGGTGATTTTAAATCCGCACTGAGAAGCGTTTTGGAGTTATACCAATCTGCCAAAAAGCCACTTTATGCTGAAACCAATAGTGCGCAATGCCTGATACGCATCACTGATAAACCACCGGGGGGATGATGGGCTATTTAATCCTTTCTTTTCTACTGGTGTCGTTATCTCTGGCTGGATTTTATCAGCATCAACATGCAGATAATCTCAATAGCACCGAAATAACAACAATCACGACGCAACAGGCGATAGAGACGGTTCACTATATCAACGCGATTAATGATTATCTCTATCTTCATCCCGATGTGATTAAAAACCCTAATGAAATTGTGCTAACAGCGACGCAAATCGGTATCACGCCGCACTCCCACATCCAGCATGTGATTGCCAGCCAGCGCGTTTTCGTCTGGCAACCTTTTTCACCGGGATTAATGGCGGCGCTCAAAACGCAAACCCGCGATTCTGCGCTATTGGGCAGCGTCAAAAATCACCGTCTTTTTGATAATAGTGGGCGTGATATGCAAATTGTCTTACCGGCACGTATCCCCGATGGAGAAATTGTTTATCTTAACTAGGGGGAACAATGAGAGGTTTAATACTTCATTTCTTTTTTATTGGTCTCAACGCTGTTTTCTCATACATATTGACGGGTTCACTTTGGTTGAGCGCACTGCTTTTCGTCGTTTTTGGGGTTATCTCTGCTTTTGGATTTAATTATTGTCGGCTAATGCATCTGTCGGCTGTTTTTTTAATAGCAACAATCGCGGTTAGCGTTTTATTTTCAACAATAAGGCCTTGGTACTACTTTAAAAACAACAATTGTTCGGTGAATCATGAAGCCTCAGAAAACGAAACTACTATAGAGTGCAATAACATTATCTACACGCTTGGGCACCTCGAAAAACTCAAGATTTTCAATTAACCCTTGGCTTTCATTCTAAATAATTAGATTTTTTTTGATTATCACGTTACTGATTCTATCGCACATTGCCCTGGCTAGGGCCATTTGACCCATTCTGGGCGTCAGAAAGCCACGATGCACGCGCTCTGGAAGTACGCCAACCGCTTTAGGTTGTAACATGCTGCCATCATCGTCATGGCAAAATTAGCGCGCACCTGTCCAATGGTGCGGATCAGTTTTCTACCCATTTGTTCCATCGCCGCAAATGCATGTTCAACCCGTGCCCTAGTCTTTGCAATCCTGTGGTTTCGCCCTTGCTGAGTCTTGGACAACGGTTTGTTTCGATGGCCTTTACGCTGAATCTGGCTCCTATAGCCGTTTGCCT
>NZ_NHNG01000566.1:0-8871 GCF_002287155.1 Arsenophonus sp. ENCA | reverse complement strand
TTCTTCGACTGATAATCCAATGATTGCTTTACATAAACGATTATCTCGTAACAGCCGCTCTTTGTTGATCATTTCAAACCTTTATTCTCTAAGTTAAACCTCTTTTTATTCTCAATAGCGTGACAAACAATGCAAGTCTCTATTCAGCAACTAGTTTATTACATATAAAATATAAATAACCCAACATAGCATCTGACAAAATAATATCTCGTTCCATCTGATTGAGTTGTTTATTTTTTACTAATAGGGATAGCAATTTACCAAACTGAGGCTGAAAACCGGCCAACGCTAATTCTGCTAACTGCTGCTTAAATTCTAATACTGCTGTTTCATCATCCCACAATGGTTGCATATTATTTTCAGCATAGAGCTTAGCTAACCTGTCGGTATATACTAAATTAGTACCTGGTGATAAGAAGCCTTGCAGCTGCTGACGACTTTTTTGTATCTCTTCAGCAGTTACATTTTTCTGCTCAGAAACCAAATTGATTAAAGGAACTTGGATATTTGTGGTTGTGTTTATTTGCGCGAGCTGTGCACACGCTGGTGTTACTGTCAATATTACACAGCCTATTAATGAAGCACGCAGAGTGTTGACTCGTTTATTCGCCATAATACCACCTTTATAATTCATTTTTATTGTTTTAATACCAGAGTAAAAAATTTATTTTTAGAAGGTTAAAATTAACTAATCTGTTGTGGTTTATTTGATACAAATTTAAATAATTTTTTATTTAAAAATAATCATATTTATAAATTAATTTATAACCTGCACTGATAAAGTAAATTTTCATTTAAAATAAAATCCCATAAATTTTAGATTTAATACTTATTAAAAATTAAATTACCAACCTACTATTTAAAATATAATCTTCGATCACTTTATTTTCAATTGCAATACTTAATTTACTTTTAAAACATAGCGGTAATAAAAAAACCGCTATCAAGAAATAGCGGTTGTTAAAATATAAAAATAAATTTTTACTACTTGAAATTAAGTGACAGCAAAAGATATTTTTAACTGTTTATCTTCTTGTCCAAAACCTTTCAAACCAACGACATGAACATGCTCCTGTTGGCCAAAAACCTTACGTACCAGCTTATAAGTCGTCCCTTTTTCCGGACTGATATTTTCAGGCGCAGCAATAATTAATTGCATTTTTAATCGTTCACAAAGTTCAAATAATGTTGCAATCGATTTAGCATCCAATCGAGCCGCTTCATCCAGGAATAAGAACCTACAAGGTAAAATATCTTTACCTCGTAATCGTTGTGACTCTTCTTCCCAACTCTGTACCACCATCACCAAAATTGACATGCCTGTACCAATTGCTTCTCCCGTCGACAGCGCGCCGCTTTCAGCTTTGAGCCACCCATCCGAACCACGATTAACTTCAACATCCAGTTCTAGATAATTACGATAATCAAGTAATTCTTCACCAATTGTTTGAGGCAGGCGTTGGCCAATATCTAGCTGAGGGTTTAAACGTTGATAAAGCTTTGCCATCGCTTCAGAGAATGTCAGACTTTTATTTTTAAACAGATCCTGATGATGTTCGTGCTCTTCTGATAACACATCAAGTAGAGATTCATGACTTTGTCGAATATTAACATTAAGCCGAACCCCTTTTACTTGTCCAAAAGCAACGGACTGTAGCCCTTGGTTAAGCAGGCGGATGCGATTTTGCTCACGATGGATCGTTTTACGGATAATATTTGCCACACTCTTCGCACTAATGGCCAATTTTTGTTCACGGGCCGTCAGTTCTTCTGTCAAACGCGCTAATTCAATTTCCATTTGTTCAATGGCATCAACCGGATCATCAGTACAAATAATGTCTTGTCGAATACGTTCACGTAAATGTTGATAAACCGCAATAAAGAACGCTACTTTGCGCTCTGGTCGTTTAAGATCTTCAGAGGCACGTAATACATCGCGTAAATGTTCATTATCCGCTACCGCTTGTCTAAGTGCACCTAGCGCTTTATCTGACATCGAACGTAAACTATCGCCATCCATATAAGCTAATTCACGCCGATGTAAACGACGCTCGACACCGTTTTCTCTGACCATATGCATTACAGCACACCAGCCAGATTTACCGGAGACCACCTGCTCGCGAAGTTGGTAATAATCCCGCTCTAATTTACGTAATTTTTTCTGCCAATTGTCCATTTCAGCTTCACAAAATGCGATCTGTTTTTCCAATTGGTTAATGCGAGAGCGATTAGCATTTACAGCTTCATAAAGTTGGTCTCGGCGTTCGCGTGCCCGTTTTTCAGCATTGCTATCTGCTTGAACGCCAATCGCTTTTATTTCAGCCTCTAATTCCCTTAGCATATCCTGCTTAGTTTCATAAGAGCTACGCAGTGAAGCTAATAGTTGGTTAAATTGCGCCGTTTTAGTTTGTTGTTGCCTCAACTGTTCACGTACCTGACTACGCTCTTTTTCAGCCTGTTCCAGACGCTTGCGCAGTTTATTATTTAAATCGGTATTTTCTGATAGCATCTCCGTCGAGTCGTGATAACTAAAATGAGCGCGACGTTGAGCAACTTCAATTAAAGCAAAAGATTGCTGTTTAGATTGTTGCTGCAACTGTTTGACCTGTTCATATTCATGACGTAATTGCTCATGCTGCTCAGGATCACTTTGTAGGACGTTGGCTATTGGCTCTAATTTTGCTAACGATTTTGCATGCTTATGCAAAAAGTGCCCTGCTTCTTCTGCCTCTGCCAATGCTTCACGGATTTCTTCAATCCGAGAGACTAGCGTTTCATCCATTAGCAAATTAATTTTTGGCAACAATCGGTTTAAACTCGACAAACGTTCTTTGGTCGCAGTATGTTGCTGTTTTTGTTGTTGTGTTTGTGCTTCAAATTGAGCTAATTGGCGCTCAAGCTCATTTTTACGTTGATTTAAAGAACGAATTTCAGCCTCTGGATCGGCGTCAAAAACCACCGCCAGATGTTTACCAATAAAACCACTAAATGCATGATGAGCGCGTTGTAATTTTTGCATATCAAATGAGAGAGTCGCATAACGCTCAGCTAAGGTATCTCTCTCTTGGCTCAACATCTCCAGCTGATTTTCACGCGCTGCCCGACCAAATAGGGGGACTTCAGGGTAACGAGAAAAACGCCATTGACGCTCTGACGATCGTACTAATACTGCCTGGTCAAATTCTTCTGCATTAAACACGCTATCATCAAAAGATTGCGGATCGCCTTCAATAAAATAGACATCATCAGGACATTCGGCTATCAATTCACCAAGCTGTGAGTGAATTTTTGCTAGCTCAGGAATAACAATACCATGTCTTGCTGGACCATAGAGCGCTGAAAAATAAGGTGCATCATCAATAGTAACGTCATCATAAATTTCAGATAACAAAACACCACCAAGCCGTTCAGCTAGGCCAAGTAAGCGGTTATCGTCAGCGCCGCTCGGTTGACTAAGATGAGCTATTTGTTGCTCCAATTCACGCTTTTGACTGGCGACTTCATCACGTTCAACGGTGATTTCACGTTCTTGTTCCAACAATTGCTGTAGATGCTCGGTAATTTCATGACTATGGCTAAAATTATCATTAGCCTGCACAGTTAATTGATTAAGGGCATCTTGTGCTGCCAGCCAAGTAGGTGCTTTTTTGGTTAGGGTTTGAATTTTTTGTTTGATCTGCTCAAGCTCTTGACGCATTAACATGCTATGCTCACTACTTTCACTAACAGAAATACTCAGTTCCTCTTGCTGAGTTTCTAATTCTTCCAGTAGTGTCGTTAATTCATCTGGCTGATATTGCTGTTCAGAATATTGACAAAACTCGGCTAAAATGCGTTGGGCATCTTGCTGACTATTAAGTTTTTGCTCCAGTTCAGCTAATTGCATCTGTAGCGGCTTAATACGTTGGGCAAGATGTTGCTGTGAAGCCCAGTCGCGCAATACTTCACGTGCTTTTTGATAAGCCTTATCCCGTTTTACCTCACCGCTGATATCGTTAACTAAGCTATAAGCTTGGTCAAATTGGTTAGTCGCCGCATCAATAACACTGATTTTCTGCTCCAGAGCAAGTAATTTTTCGGTATTCTGTTGCTCTTTTTGCTCAAAACTAGTTAAAAATTGCTCAACATTATCTGGCGTTAGTTTAGGCAATTGGCAAATTTTCTTTGCCCGTTCCAACGCTTGCTGGGCTTTTTGATATTGAATTGCACGCGTTTGCTGAACATCTAACGCTTGCTGATAATCAGCCAGTTGACTTTTTATCTCATCAACTTCTAATTCAGCCGCCTCAACTTTGGCTTCAAGCTCAGTTTGCTGCTCTAATGCTTGCTCAACAACTTCACTCTGCTCTTCCAGACGATAAGTTATCTCTTCAATGTCGGTCTGATAGCGATCAATTTTTTCCTGCTGACGTACCGCGGCTTGGACTAACCCCAGATGGTCACTTGCTGCCTGAAAATCCGCTTCTAAATCTAATGAAGAACCATTTTGTTCATCCAATTTACGTACCATTTCAACATGACGGGTCTGGGCAGCTATCAGTTGTTTACGGCCGTCAAATAATTCCGCTCGAACAGCAAGTGCGCTATCTAGATGCACCCGACGTTCATTAGCATGCCGCATATAATCAGCAGAAACATAATCCGTTGCTTCATTGATTAAACGTCTAAATAAGTCACGATCAGATTGAGTGACGCGGATCGCTTCAAGAGTTAACCTATTTTCACGCAAAGCCGCTTCCATATCCTGAAAGGCTTTGCGAACACCACTATTTTCAGGTAACAGATAATCACGTAATGAACGCGTAATGGCGCTGGAAATTCCACCGTATAAAGAAGCTTCAATTAAGCGATAAAATTTGCTCCTGTCACTCGATGATCTCAATCGTTTTGGAATAATACCCAGCTCAAATAGCTGGGCGTGGTAATCAGTGATTGAATTAAATTGTTTAAACTGTACACCTTCAATCGCATCCATCTGATCTTTTAAATCATTTAACCCAATTACCCGCGCTTGACGTTCTTCTACTTGCTCAGTCAAAATATGAGTCGGTAAAACTGCCGTTGGTAACCTTTCGATTATGAAAGGTTTTATATCAACTTTTTTATCACGTCCCGCAATTTGCTGTAAGCGAACCCCCACTAAAATACGCTGATGGCGAGAATTAATGACGTCCAAAATCGAATAACAAACCCCCGGGCGTAATTTTCCATGCAGCCCTTTATCGCGCGATGCCGAGGTTGCACCCGCTTCGGTGGTATTACGAAAATGCAACAAGGTTAAATCAGGGATCATAGCGGTAATAAATGCCGCCATGGTGGTCGATTTGCCGGCACCATTGCCACCAGATAACGTCGTTACTAACTCATCCAAATCAAACGTTCTGGCAAAAAAACCGTTCCAGTTGATGAGCGTGAGTGAGCGAAACTTGCCTCGTTCTAACATAGCTATTCATCCTCCGCTTCATCTTTGTCATTATCATTATTTTCGTTATCTGTTAATGATAAGTTATCTTTTAACGACATAGCTTCACCATCACGGATCATCCGTAACTGGGCTTGCTGTGGATCATCGCCACTACGCACATCAGCACCAAAACGAAAGACAGATTCGGTGATCATAAAACGGTGACTGTCATTTTGTAAAAAATGAACCATGCCTAATCGGCGTAGGCGATTAAGCGAAGTGCGAAGCTTTTCTTGTAATTTTTGTTTATCTAAATCCGTCCCTGTTGAGCGCTGATTGACAAACTTCAGTAGTTTACTTTCATCCGCTAGTGACAATAGTTCTTCAAACAGTTCCTGCGCAGTAAAAATACCCTGATTCGAAAGTCTTTCCGGGCTTAAATAAAGATAACAAAGAATTTTGCCAACCATCATATCTAATTCAGATAAAACTGAGCGAGGAATTAATGTGGTCGAACGTGGCCGTAAATAGAAAAAACCTTCCGGAGCACGGATCAGCTCAACATTATAGCGAGCATAAAAAGCCGTTAATTCCTGTTCAAAATCCATCAAAAAGGCATGATTATCCAGATCATCAATGCCAATATGACGCCCGGCTCGAAGCTGGCTATCCAATTCAGGGAAAAGGGAGCTGACTAAAGCTTGTGCCAATTTTACTGGCATAAATTGTTCAATATTTGTCGATGACATGTGCCTGTACCTTGGCTCCGTAATCATTAATCGCTAACCATTCAGGATGGATACCTGAGAAATCCGCTTCTGCTATACCTAACTTAACTGCCTGATCGACAATAATACGCGCAACATCAAAATGCCGTTTCTGTGGATATTTAGTTAAGTAGTCACGTAATATTAAACCAATATCCAATGGATGCTGATCTTTCTTATAGCCAGCCAATGCCTGCTCCATTATCTCAATCAGTTGTTCATTAATCTCATTAAATTCTTCATATTCCAGTTCAGCTGGCAACTCACCTGTCACTTCTTCATTACTCAATACCAGATCTTCATCACGCACATCAAACAATCGTTCGGCATTGGCTACCGTTAAGGCCCAAGGATCGGTAAAATAATTTTGCACCGAGAGGCGCAGGCGTTGCGAAAATATTCTATTTTTATCCATATCAATGGCAGTACGAATAAATTTGTGCACATGGCGATCATAGCCAATCCAGAGATCGATAGATTGTTGCCCCCAGCTAATAATTCGATCAAGCTTACTTTGTAGATCAAATACTAGCTTATCAACCAATTCTGAACCACCTCCATTCATATTGGCCTCTTGGATACGTAACAAATTAGTCTGTAATTTATCACCAGCCGCTTCTAACGTATCTTGTAATTCACGTAATGTGCCAGAAGTTTCCGTTAAAAGTTGTTCACAATTGGCAATCGCTGCCTGCCAATCCTGACTGAGTAATGCGGAGATGTCTTCCTTTACACTATTTTGCTGTTCATCCATCACACGCTGTGACATATCAATACTGTCAAAAATTTCTGCCACCGAATATTTTAATGGTGCAAAGACATGGCGATGCCAATGAAATTCATCACCCCCTTCTTCTGCGGCATCCGCTGCTCGACTTAATTCACCAGCTACTATCGAAAGTTGCATAGATAAACGTAAGGAAGAAAATTCCCGCTGGCGAATGTAATAATCACTGATGCCTATACCAAGTGGCGTTAAACGGTAAATTGCATTACCTTCAATGATTTCACTTGAAAAACGATTAAATAATTTCTGCCTTACCATATCATTAATGGCATTATTAGCTCTGGCAGTAACCGTTTCTGCGGTCTGCTCGAATCCTTTACTGACTTCACGAAAAGCATCAATTAATTCACCTTCACTCATTTCGCCATCGAGCCGCTCACTATTAAGAACAGCAACAGCCAATAAAAAGGCCAGACGCTCAGCAGGTAATGAGATTGAAAAATCATTTTTCCGCGACCAGGATACCAATTCCGGAACAGTCTGGGAAAATTCACCCATAATTCATCCTTTCACATAGACTTGCATGCCATAACATGAATATAGCGCCCCAGATCAATATAGGGTTGTTGTCGACAATAACGCTGCTCCAAAGCAAGCAACGCCGGAAAATCTTTATTTTGTAACTGACGGCTTTGTAGATAATCATGAAAAACCCGTACACCTGTTTTACCAACTATTCTAAAATCAAATTCTGCCAGCCATTGATATACTGTTTCTGGTAATAACGGATTTAGAGGAGTGAGTGAACGTTTGCGGCGTCGCTGAATATTAGGTGTCGCTAAATGGAAGTTACCTAATACAGCATTTCTCATCACCAACCCATTCGCATTATAAAACATGATAGAAAATGCGCCACTGGGTTAATTATATCCGCTAGGGTTTTTATTGCAGATTTTTGTTCACTGATCCATTCAATAACTGCATGAAACAATACTAAATCAACTGCTCCCATTTCTGTTAAATATTGCCTAATATTTTGAACGGAAGAGTGAATTAATTGCATGTTATGGCTTACTTTTTTTTCTTTAGCCAATAATTTGGCGCGTTCAAGCATTGTTGCCGAAATGTCACAAACAATAACTTGATGCCCCATCGCAACTAGCTTGCTTGCAAAAAAACCTTCTCCCCCACCCGCGTCTAATATCTTTAGCGGTTTATTGGGTAATAAATCAAGCAAAGAGTTAAGATCCTGCCAAATAACAGCTTCGCGTATTTTTCCCTTGGTTGTACCATAAATATTTTGTGTAAACTTATCTGCAATATCATCAAAATTGCGATCTACCATGAAAAAATACCCCGATAACTACTATTATAAAACTTAATCGCCATTGACGATAAAAATATCTATTCAACCTACATATTGTTAATAAAAAAACAATAATATTTTCATTGAAAATGATTTCTATAGGGCACCTCGAAAAACTCAAGATTTTCAATTAACCCTTGGCTTTCATTCTAAATAATTAGATTTTTTTTGATTATCACGCTACTGATTCTATCGCACATTGCCCTGGCTAGGGCCATTTGACCCATTCTGGGCGTCAGAAAGCCACGATGCACGCGCTCTGGAAGTACGCCAACCGCTTTAGGTTGTAACATGCTGCCATCATCGTCATGGCAAAATTAGCGCGCACCTGTCCAATGGTGCGGATCAGTTTTCTACCCATTTGTTCCATCGCCGCAAATGCATGTTCAACCCGTGCCCTAGTCTTTGCAATCCTGTGGTTTCGCCCTTGCTGAGTCTTGGACAACGGTTTGTTTCGATGGCCTTTACGCTGAATCTGGCTCCTATAGCCGTTTGCCTTCAGCCAAGCTTCCCGCTCCGCAGAGGGATAGCCTCGGTCGGCGTAGATATTGCGATTGGTGTTGGCCTTGTCAATGACCCTTTCGAAATGCTGACTGTCGTGGGTGCT
>NZ_NHNG01000242.1:0-2358 GCF_002287155.1 Arsenophonus sp. ENCA | reverse complement strand
ACTGCTTACTTGCAAGAATATTTTATAGATATCTTTAATGCATGGATAACCGGACAAAATATGAACATCCTGATTTTTTCTTGTTTTTAAATTTATACTTCTTTTTTAGAGACTGCGAAACTCGTGTAATAATGGGATTTTATTATAATATTTAGCTTCATTTTGAAATTTTTTATAAATGAGGCTGATATTTTTCTTTATTTATATTCCAAAAATATAAGCAATAATATGTTTTATAACTTTTTATTTATAATATAATTAATATGTTATTTAAATAATGAAATCGAATATCATAAACGATTTAAATTACTCTGTAACTTACATATAAAATTAATAATAAATGAATAATAGGATATTAAAGATGGAAAAAATATATACGCAAGTAAAAGAATATAGCAATAATAATTTTAAACACTATAGGGCACCTCGAAAAACTCAAGATTTTCGAGGTGCCCTACATTAGATGATAATGAGATAGATATTCTGTTTCATAACTCTATTTGAGGAGAATCGATAATTGATTGAAATATATTATTTTTTACGCCTTAAGCCTTAATTGTTAACGCTAGAAATTATTTATTGTTCAAAAATAATTTTGCCACTTCTAATGCAATAAAGAGAAAATTACAACAAAAATTTGAAAAAATAAAAAACAAGCATAAATTTAATTGGTAATTTGTTTTTTTCAATATTTGTTGAAAGGGGCTAATCATGTCGGTAATAGGGGGAGGGCATACCAATTTTAAACAGAATGGAGCTGGATTAATACCATTATCGACTGTATCACCATATCAACCTTTATCCCTTTTTGAAATTTCAAACATTTCGCAATGGGTAATTGATACTTTGCGAGCAGATGTACGAGGCAAAGATAAAACCAAAAACTTGAAAGACTCTTATAGTATTGATAAAGCCGGTCAACACGCCACCTGGAATAGTGAGCATCAAATTGGGCAACCTGCAACAGTTACTTATTCTTTTAGCCTATGGCAAGAGTTTTATGATGCTTACGATCAACTAACAGAATATCAGCAGGCACAAGCTAGAATGGCATTAGATAGCTGGGCTGATGTTGCTAATATCACTTTTATTGAAGATGCTTCGCAAACAACAAATATCAATTTTGGTAATTTTCACAGCATAGAAGGTCAGGCATTTGCTTATTTACCAGATAGTGGACCACAAGCAGGACAATGCTGGTTTAATGCCCAAAATCATCAAAATTTAGCTCCTTATCCGGGAAATTACGGTAGATTATTATTTGAACATGAAATAGGTCATGCAATAGAGCTTTCCCACCCGTGTGACTACAATTCAGTATCAATTAATAAACAAACTCAGACACTTAGCTGGAATACAAATACACAAGAAGATGTTGGTTATTTGGCCAACGCGCCTTATGAAGAAGATAGCCGTCAGTATAGTGTGATGAGCTATTGGCCAGAAAATAATACTGGCGGTTATTTTCATGGTTCTTATGCATCAGCACCGCTTATAGATGATATTGCGGCTGTTCAAGCGCTTTATGGCGCGAATATGCTCACATGAACTGGCGATGATGTTTATGGCTTTAATTCCAACACTAATAAAGATTGGTATACAATTAGTGACCCACGTATCGGTTGTATATTCTCAGTATGGGATGCAGGCTGGAATGATACATTAGATTTTTCTGGTTACTCTCAAACTCAACTGATTAATTTAAATTCGGGTTCATTTTCAAATGTCGGAGGATGGATAAAGAATGTCTCGATCGCAAAAAATACGGTTATTGAAAACGTGCTAGGCGGTTATGGGCAAGATACTATATTTGGTAATAATGTCAGTAATGTAATTAAAGGTGGTGCTGGCGGAGATATTATTTATGGTTGCTTAGGGCAAGAGATACTTTGGGGTAGAGATGCAACATTTAGGCAAACTAATGGCACAAATAATAGTTCATCAAATTTTTTTTCTTATCACAGTTATTATACCAATAACGCAGAAAATAGTGAGCAGCAAACAGATTTTAAATATGTAGATCATTCCTCACCGTTGAGAACTGGCCCAGTAGAAAGAAATATTTTTGTTTATTTGTCGTTTGAAGATTCAAAATCGAGTGCCCCGGATAGGATCATGGATTTTCAAACAGGAGAAGATAAAATTGATCTATCTTGTTTAAATAAAATCTTATACGATAGCCATAGCGGGCAGCATATTCTTAATTTTGTTAATGATTTTGACAGAAAGCCAGCAACTGTCTTGACCAACAAAATTACGTAGTAACCTGATGGTAGGATTCATCCCATTCTTCGTTCTTTCTGAGCATCGCATTCAGGATGGTCAACAGTTTGCGCATGCAGGCAACCAGAGCGACTT
>NZ_NHNG01000504.1:0-446 GCF_002287155.1 Arsenophonus sp. ENCA | reverse complement strand
GTTCTTATTATATGCAACTATGTTTGTTTTATTGCATTTCTGGACTTATCTTCTTTATTAAGTTTTATGAACCATAAATATCCTAATACATTTGTTAGTTATTTTTTTATTGCTATTTGAAAACATTGTTAACAATAATGGTATTCAAATGAACTGGTTGTTTACTAGTAATCTGGACTTACCATGAACTGTTTAACAGTAACAGGGAATGTGGCAGAATAAAGCAGAATCTGCCTGTTTTCAGGCAGGCGAGATATTACGTGATCCAACATTCCCTTGAAGTCTTGTGACAGCAGTTTATCTGCCTGAAATATAAAATACCCTTCTTAAAAAATGCATAAAAAACAAATCATTTACAGTAGAACCTCATTAATCCGAACTAATTGGGACCGGGGGTATTCAGACTATTAAATCGTTTGGATTACAGAACATATAGTGCTTTTCAC
>NZ_NHNG01000172.1:0-2375 GCF_002287155.1 Arsenophonus sp. ENCA | reverse complement strand
CTAAAATGTCGCATCTATATGGGGGAGAAAGATGTCCAACGCCAATTACCCAATGTATTTCGGATGCAATTATTGGGCGCTAAGGTTATTACGGTAAATAATGGTTCAGCAACCTTAAAAGACGCCTGCAACGAAGCATTGAGAGACTGGTCAGCCAGTTATAGCAACACCCACTATTTACTTGGCACCGCCGCCGGGCCCCATCCCTATCCAACGCTAGTACGCGAGTTTCAACGTATGATTGGCGATGAAGCCAAAGCACAAATTTTAGCTAGAGAAGGACGACTACCTGATGCCGTAATTGCTTGTGTTGGCGGAGGCTCTAACGCTATCGGATTATTCACGGCGTTTAAACCCGAGCAAAACGTACGTCTAATTGGGGTTGAGCCAGCCGGTCTAAGTATCGACTCTGGCGCCCATGGTGCACCATTAAAACATGGTCGGCTTGGTATTTACTTTGGTATGAAATCTCACCTAATGCAAACCGATGAAGGCCAAATTAAAGAGTCTTATTCTATTTCTGCCGGGTTAGATTTTCCTTCAGTAGGACCAGAGCATGCCTATTTAAATAGTATTGGCCGTGCTGATTATGTCTCAATTACCGATGATGAAGCGTTATCGGCATTTAAAAAACTGGCTAATCAGGAGGGTATCATTCCAGCTTTAGAGTCGTCACACGCCCTGGCTTACGCCTTAAAAATGATTGAGGCAGAACCAGAAAAAGAGCAACTACTGATTGTTAATATCTCTGGTCGTGGAGATAAAGATATTTTTACTGTACAGGCTATTTTGCAAGCCAAAGGAGAGATCTAATGGAGCGTTATCAGCAACTGTTTAAAACCTTAAATGCTAAAAATCAGGCAGCATTCGTCCCATTCATCACCTTAGGCGATCCCAATGCAGAAATGTCATTAAAAATTATTGATACATTAATTGAAGCAAAAGCCGATGCATTAGAGATTGGTATCCCTTTTTCTGATCCATTGGCTGATGGTCCAACGATTCAAAAGGCCAATTTACGCGCACTTAATGCGAACATAACGCCAACATACTGTTTTGAACTATTAACACAAATTCGCAAAAAGCATCCTCTAATTCCTATTGGCTTATTAGTTTATGCAAATCTGATTTTTAACCATGGTATTGATAATTTTTATGCTCAATGCCAGAATGCTGGCATCGATTCCGTTTTAATCGCCGATGTACCAATGAATGAGTCACTGCCATTTCGCACTTCAGCGTTGCAACATAATATTGCACCAATATTTATTTGTCCTCCTAATGCAGATGACAAGCTTTTACGCCAAATTGCTTTATATGGTCGTGGCTATACTTATATACTCTCGCGTTCAGGTGTACAGGCACAGAAAAAAAAGCCAATATTCCTGCTAGCCAGTTATTAACCAAGTTACAAGCCTACCATGCCGCTCCACCACTGTTAGGTTTTGGCATTGCTGAACCCAAACAAGTCACTGATGCAATAAAAAATGGTGTAGTTGGCGCAATATCTGGCTCTGCAGTTGTTAAATTAATTGAAATTCATCGCCAGCAACCTGATATATTACTGGCAAAATTAAAACAGTTTGTTTCACAGATGAAAATGGCTACGCAAAAATAGTCAATTTAAAGCTAGCGGAAAAATGGTAGTCAGCCTTGCTATTTTGTAATTACTAATTATCGATTCTAATAAACTACTGCAATTAACAAGTCGCTATCGATACCAGCTATTCATTTGTAATTTATTTATATTTCACCAATAATCAGTATACTGACTGCGATGAAATTTTCATTTAGCACTCATATACGATAAATAAAAATAACCCTCGTATTAATGGAGAATTGAATAATGAAATATCTTAAATCAATGACAGCGCTCTGTACCGTGCTATTTATGGCATTATTCCTTTCTGCTTGTGCTCCGACAGCAAAAACAGAAGGAACTGGTGGATATATTGATGATACGGTTATTACAACTAAAGGGCACCTCGAAAAACTCAAGATTTTCAATTAACCCTTGGCTTTCATTCTAAATAATTAGATTTTTTTTGATTATCACGTTACTGATTCTATCGCACATTGCCCTGGCTAGGGCCATTTGACCCATTCTGGGCGTCAGAAAGCCACGATGCACGCGCTCTGGAAGTACGCCAACCGCTTTAGGTTGTAACATGCTGCCATCATCGTCATGGCAAAATTAGCGCGCACCTGTCCAATGGTGCGGATCAGTTTTCTACCCATTTGTTCCATCGCCGCAAATGCATGTTCAACCCGTGCCCTAGTCTTTGCAATCCTGTGGTTTCGCCCTTGCTGAGTCTTGGACAACGGTTTGTTTCGATGGCCTTTACGCTGAATCTGGCTCCTATAGCCGTTTGCCT
>NZ_NHNG01000251.1:0-2377 GCF_002287155.1 Arsenophonus sp. ENCA | reverse complement strand
GGTTAAAAGACAAGCTAAAAAGCGGTCAGCTACATAAAAAATTGAAAGCGGAACTGAGCGAGTAAATTAAAGGGGGTGGATCAGTTTTACTTTAGCAAAGTGGATCAGAATTCAATTGGCATTGACAATGTTTGTCTTTTTGAGATCTAACTGAAAGTTCAGAAAAATGACGGCTATTTAAATACATATTCCATAACTCTTTAAATGATAATAATTTTTTTATATTATGAATCTTATTCTCATAAATAGACCATAATTCAGACATTGACATTGATAATGGACCAAGAATAATAGTTTTGTTTTCCTTAGTTTTTAGATAATAAGAACTTTTGCTTTTCGACACTCTGCTTGGTAATTTATTATCTTCTTTATTTTTGCGTTTTCTGGCCATTGATCAAAGCTCCAAAATCTGGTTCAACTTCTGGTTCAACTTCTGGTTCGAAAATAACTCTTTGTTTAGTAAATAACATTTCTTTGAAAACAATAGGTTTGCCTAATTTGTTTACTAGATGAGGTAATTTATTTTGTTCTAACCATTTAATTTGAGATTTCTTCTGTTTGTAACCTGTAGGTACAGAAAGCTCATCATCAGATAAATATATTGACTGCATTTTGATTCTTCCATTTAATGAATTAATTCAAAAAACTCACACTATTCTCGGGCGCTTCATTGCCCCACAAAAACAAATAGCCTAAGCACGAATGGTTATCTTCGTTCTTTGTTAGGTCAGGGCATATGATTTGTGGGGAAGAGTATTAGGATTTATTTGCTGCGGCGTTTGATGCTTTATTTTGGTATTGCCAGGGTGGGTCTGCGAGTATCAGGTCATACTTCACTTCATCTCCTGTTAAACATACCAGCTTTTACTTTTATGCAAGTCGTCTATTTTTTCTAAGGCAGTGATTTTATTACCGCCATTTCCGGTTAATATTCCGCTTTCTCAATCGGTATCAAATTGATATATCAATCCTTTGTTTGTTAATTTTTTCTCCTTCAATCTAATTATTTCCATCATTTCACCATGATAAATAACCTGCATCCCTGCTTTTACATGATGTAACGTTGTTCGGTATTCGTGGATATTATTCATAGGATTACTCCTGTTATTGATCAAAAATTAATCATGTGTGAATTATTTATGGTAGTATCGTTGCCGTTGTGTGTTAGTTAACAGCAACATTTTCCCTGGTGTTGGCCAGCCTTGCGCTGGTCTTTTTTAATAGCTGAACGTTTACCTTTCGGTATTACTAATTTGAGTGGGGTAAATTCAGGTGGGATAATAACTATTTGCTTTAGCCTATTTCTTCAAAGTATCGAGAAATACCCCCAAATAGACCATAAGAGCTGGCACTATCATAATGCCGATAACCAGTAGCTCTTGCCCACCTAAATGGATATTGCCTAATTCGCCACGTTTGAACCTGATTTGCGGGTCGATGACGGCATCGGCGTGAGCAATATGTCCTACTAACATTTCAAAGGCAAACGCTGCACTGATAAACAATAATGTTGTGATTAATAGTTTAATGATGTTAAGTTTCATGGTTAAACCTTTGTGAAATTAGCTTATTTCTTAACGCAAATCGCTTTGGCGTTAATATCCTTCAAAGTCTCAAATTCCCGCTCAAACTGTTTAGCGGCGAATTGGCACATGTTCTCAGTGTCAAATTCCTGAGTATGGACACTTGCAAAGTTACTCGATGCATAAGGGTTGGCGTACATGGCCAAGATTAAAATCCACATGATGAAGACTCCTTTGATTAAAAAAATAATAACTTTTTGATTTATATCAATTTAAATGGGTTTATTTTTGATAAATTATTTATTTCTCTTCTATATTTATTTCAGATGATGATTTTTATCCCTCTGAATTTCGGTTATGGTTTATTAATTTTACCTGGTGTTGGCCAGCCTAGCGCTGGTCTTTTTTATTTCCTTTTCATCGCTTCCAGTAATAAATCCTGTATTGCCCGTTTTGAATTGCGCCTTTCCATGACCACTTCATCGAGTGTATCTTTAGCGACGATATGGTGGATAAAGACAGGGCGGTTATGTCCGGCTTGCGCTTGACGCGTAGGGCCGATACGTTCAATAATTTGCTGGTACTGCTCTAAATCCCACCAGTGGGAGAAAAAGACCAGAATATTACCGCCGTCCTGTAAATTTAAGCCGTGTCCACAGCTTGCAGGATGGGCAAAGAGCAACGGGATTTTGCCAGTATTCCAGTCGGTAAGGGTTTGTGGGTTAGCGTCTAACATTTTGCCTTTTGGAAACGCTTTTAATAAACGCTCAAGGTCATGTTTCCAGTGATAAGCAACCAGTACTGGCATCCCTCCGGCTTCATTGACAATACTTTCCAGTGCCTGGATTTTGGCA
>NZ_NHNG01000601.1:0-8936 GCF_002287155.1 Arsenophonus sp. ENCA | reverse complement strand
ACTTGTCGATCGTCTGTTGGTGATACTGGTTTGCAAAGAGGTCATTCTTAATGGCGCTGCGTTTCTTCATGGTGGTTAGCTCAGTAGACCAGCTTCCGATAACTTTATCAGCAAAATCAAACTCGGCTTAGGTTTTTCGAGGTGCCCTTTAATAAATGCGCTATTCCTTCCGAAGTAGCAATTTCATTAATTGCAACAACAGCAATTTGAGCTCGGTGATCTGATTCATAAAGCGCTCTTAATATGCTACGCCCTATTCGCCCAAAACCATTAATTGCCACTCTAACTACCATACTCTTCCTTCAATATAACAACTGATTTGTTAATGGCTAAGAATACCGATAATTACAGCTTTTGTACTGAGGATTTTTGTCGTCAATCATAAAAAGTGTGCTTTTGATCAATAAATCTAGCAATTTTGCCAAAATGAAACGTTTCAGCTTAATTTAAATGCACTACAACATAAAAAAAGATTGCAATAGCGAATGTTCATCTGCTGAAATAAAAAGAGCGTAACTAATCATATAAAGTTTGATCAATACGCTCATATCATTTTCATCAATTACGGCAATAAAGCTTTAGCCTTCTCTATCACATTTTCCACACTAAAACCAAACTCTTTAAATAAAACCTCTGCCGGTGCTGACTCACCAAAAGTATGCATACCAACAACCCCACCGGTTGTGCCAACATATTTGTACCAATAATCGGCAATACCCGCCTCAACAGCTAATCGTGCAGTAACTGAAGAGGGTAATACAGATTCACGATAAGCGGCGTCCTGTTTATCAAAAGTATCCGTTGATGGCATAGAAACCACTCGTACTTGATAGCCTTCGGCAGTCAATTTTTCATAAGCGTTAACCGCTAATCCAACCTCAGAGCCAGTTGCAATCAAAATAAGCGCGGGTGTTTTTTCGCTATCTTTGAGCACATAAGCCCCTTTAATAATGTTGGCTAACTGTTTAGTATCACGTGGTTGCTGTTCAAGATTTTGACGGGAAAAAATCAACGCACTTGGCCCGTCATTACGCTCAATCGCATACTGCCAGGCAATGGCCGATTCAACCTGATCACAAGGACGCCAAGTACTTATATTAGGCGTCAAGCGCAAACTGGCTAATTGCTCAACAGGTTGATGGGTTGGACCATCCTCACCCAAACCAATAGAATCATGAGTATAGACAAAAATACTGCGAATTTTCATTAACGCAGCCATGCGTACTGCATTACGTGCATACTCAACAAACATTAAAAAGGTTGCACCATAGGGTATAAAACCACCATGCAAGGCAATACCATTCATAATAGCCGACATACCAAATTCACGTACACCATAGTGAATATAATTACCTGCTGGAGAATCTTTTATTGACTTAGACGCTGACCACATAGTTAAATTACTGGGAGCTAAATCAGCGGAGCCGCCTAAAAGTTCTGGCAATACCTTACCGAAAACCTCCAACGTATTTTGTGAGGCTTTACGGCTGGCAATATTAGCAGGATTGCGTTGTAATTCCGTAACCAAATTATTTGCAACCGCTTGCCAATTAGTCGGTAATTCACCTTTGGTCCGACGGATAAACTCTTCGGCAAGTTGAGGGAAAGCCCGTTGATACTCAGCAAATTTTTCACGCCAGATAGCTTCTTTTTGCTGACCAATTTCGCGAGCATCCCAGGCCTGATAAATATCTGCTGGTATTTCAAAAGGTGGATATGACCAATCTAGTGCCGCCCGGGTTTCAGCGATCTCAGTTTCACCTAATGGTGAACCATGGGCTTCTTCGGAACCAGCCTTATGTGGCGAGCCATAACCAATTATCGTTTTGCAGATTAATAGAGAGGGCTTATCGGTAACCTTACGGGCTTGCTCTATTGCTGACTTGATTTGTTCAGGATCATGTCCATCAATACCCTTGATAACATGCCAATGATAAGCGGCAAAACGTTCAGCAGTATTATCTGTAAACCAACCTTCCACCTCGCCATCGATTGAAATGCCATTATCATCATAAAAAGCAATCAGTTTACCTAATTTCAATGTTCCAGCCAGCGAACAAGCTTCATGTGAAATGCCTTCCATCATGCAACCATCACCCATAAATACATAGGTATAATGATCAACAATAGTATGGTCTGGACGATTAAATTGAGCAGCTAACGTTCGTTCGGCAATAGCAAACCCTACGGCATTTGCAATTCCTTGTCCCAGCGGGCCAGTCGTGGTTTCAACACCTGGCGTATAACCATATTCGGGATGTCCTGGTGTTTTGGAATGAAGTTGGCGAAAATTTTTTAATTCTTTGATCGGTAAATCATATCCGCTAAGATGCAGCAAGCTATAAAGTAGCATAGAACCATGGCCATTAGATAATACAAAACGGTCACGATCTACCCAGTCAGGATCGGTAGGATTATGATCCAGATAGTCACGCCAGAGTACTTCAGCAATATCCGCCATTCCCATTGGCGCACCTGGATGCCCTGACTTTGCTTTCTGTACCGCATCCATACTGAGAAAACGGATAGCATTAGCAGGGATTTTACGAGTGATCATTGTTTACTCCAAATCGAATAAATAGCAAATTTGATACTGATTTTCTCAAGGTCGTTTTGCCATCTTAACAGTTAAAATCTAATCTAGGTATCTGCCCTAAATAATCAGCGGTAACAAAATTTTAATCAATAGCAAAAGAATTAAAAATAAGTGAATGAAACAATAATAACAATCACAGTTTGTACTATAGCGAAAATCAAAACACGAATATCATAATTTTTTCTAAGCAAAAAGGCTGTGAGATTGGATATGATTTTCTGGCAAAAAGAATGTTTATTATCTTAAAATACGGAAAACCCCGAAGCTTATACTCAGGGTTTTATAATATTGGCGGTGCGGACGGGACTTGAACCCGCGCCCCCCGGCGTGACAGGCCGGTATTCTAACCAACTGAACTACCGCACCACGGTATAATCGATTTAAGAACGGCCATGATATTACGAATCAGCAATCTATACGTCAATATTTTTTAGAAAAAAAATCACTATATGCACATTTTTTCAGCTAAAAGTGTAACAATGATTAATGTTTAACCTGATCCTTTTCGCTATCACCGGAACGCCAAAGTGAAATCTTTCCGCTTTTCTTTTCAATCAGATCCAGTTTTGCTTCATGGCCAGTAATTTCTTCTTGATTAGCATAAATCACGGTTAATCCCATTGCTGAGCGTTCTATTCGTTTAATATCATCGGTATTAGTTTCACTACCTGGCTCTGAATCAACTGAAAAAGCTAACGAGGTTTGTCCTCCCGTCATTGCCATATAGACTTCGGCCAAGATCTCTGCATCAAGCAATGCGCCGTGGAGTGTACGCTTTGAATTATCGATATGATAGCGATCACATAAAGCATCAAGATTATTCCGTTTTCCCGGAAACAGCTTTCTGGCCAATACCAAGCTATCAGTGATCTGACAAAAGTTTGCTGTCGGTGGAATATCTCTATTTAACTTAGAAAACTCATAATCCATAAACCCAATATCAAAAGGGGCATTGTGGATGACTAACTCAGCACCGCGAATAAAATCTAAAAATTCATCGGCTATTTCAGCAAAAGTTGGTTTATCTTGCAAAAACTCATCACTAATCCCATGAACTTCGAAAGCTTCAGGATCAACTAATCGTGCTGGTTTTATATAAACATGGAAATGACGACCAGTTAAGCGGCGATTGATCACTTCTACCGCGCCAATTTCAATAATATTATGCCCTTCATAATGGATCCCTAGCTTATTCATACCAGTAGTTTCCGTATCAAGAACAATTTGTCTTGTAATCACTGTGCTCATAGTGCCTTTTTATGTCAGACTTAGGGTTATAAATCACGAATAAAATGAGTTTATCAGAAATGACGAAACAGGTAGAAATTTTCACCGATGGTTCTTGCTTAGGTAATCCAGGCCCAGGCGGTTATGGTATTTTACTACGTTATAATAAACATGAAAAAACATTAAGCAAAGGGTATTTTCGTACCACCAATAATCGTATGGAGTTAATGGCTGCCATTATTGGTTTGGAAACGCTTAAACAACCCTGCCAGGTTATGCTAACGACTGATAGTCAATATGTCCGTCAGGGTATCACTCAATGGATCCACAACTGGAAAAAGCGCCAATGGCGACGCGCAGATAAATCACCTGTTTTGAATGTTGATTTATGGCAACGATTAGACGCAGCAATTTCTCGACACCAAATAGAATGGCACTTGGTCAAAGGCCATGCTGGACATCCAGAAAATGAGCGATGCGATGAATTAGCAAGAAATGCGGCAAATTCACCAACAGAAGAGGATAGCGGCTACCAAACGGAACAAAATTAATGACGTTTGTGCCAACACTTAACAACCCCCATTGTATTACCTATTTTCATGCGGGTTCGAATAAATTTTATGGGTGTTGGCGTCAATGGTAACGTTCTTTTACGGGCAATGATAAGATTGATACAACCGGCAAATTGCAAATTTCTATTGATAAAATGATCAGGGCTTATCCAGGGTATAATTTGAAAACTTTGTCGCTGCAGTACTTCGTAATTCAATAAGCTCAACCAATCCAGTTGACGCCAGGTCGAAAACATATGACTACGATAGGGTTGCCGTTTACGCAAGAGAGGAATACATTTCCCTAACCCTAGCAAACTAAAAGGATTAAAATTAGATAAAATTAGCCAACCATCATCAACCAAAACCCTATCGGCTTCACGCAATAACCAATGTGGGTTAGTACTGTAAGAGAGTTGTTGTATCAAAAGACAGGCATCGATCGATTTGTCCTCGAAAGGCATTTCATTAGGATCACCTAATAATTGACAGTTACTTCCGGCTATATTCATGCTAAATTGATGGGTAATCAGCGATGCTTGAGTATCAATCTGTAAACTCAATTGGCCAATTTTTAGTAAATGGAAACCAAATATTTTTGGCCACCATGGTTGTAGCTGCTGGTTCAATGCAATACGATAATACTCTCCCCATGGAATGTCTTCCCAGGAGTCAGGCATTTTAGAGCGTTGGGCAATACGAGCTGACTTCATTGTAATATCCTTCTAACCCTTTAGCTATGAGGCATTATTATATTATGGAGCTTATCAGAATTCCTTCCTTAGTTGATAATTATATATGGCTATTAATCTATCAAGGTAACTGTATTATTGTTGATCCTGGTACTGCTAAGCCAGTGCAGCAATTTTTGCAACAAAATACTATAAAACCGGTCGCTATTTTACTTACTCACCACCATCATGATCACGTCGATGGCGTCAAAGAATTACAAAAATATTATCCCGAAATAGTCGTCTATGGTCCAATGGAAACCAGTAGCAAAGGAGCAACATGTATCATAAAAGGTGGAGAGCAGCTAAATTTTGCCGGCTTTTCATGGCAAATTTTTGCCGTACCTGGACATACTTTAGGACATGTTGCTTACTATCAAAAACCATATCTATTTTGCGGTGATACCCTATTTTCTGGTGGTTGTGGCCGTATTTTTGAAGGAACAACTGAACAAATGTATCACTCGCTTGAAACGCTTAAAGCTTTACCTGATGAGACGCTAGTCTGTTGCGCACATGAATATACCGCTGCAAATATGGTATTTGCCAATTATTTGCTACCCCACGATGAAGCAATAAAAGCTTATACTTTAGCCGTGAATCAAAAACGAGCCCAAAAACAATCCACACTGCCATCACAATTTAAAGTAGAAAAAAAGATCAATATCTTCTTAAGATATGACGATCCTTACTTACAAAAAGTATTGGGGTTTTCTCCTGCTACTTGTTCAAATTGTGATGTATTTGCTAAAATTCGCAAACTAAAAGATCGCTTTTAAATTCATGGTTGTCATTAGCTAACGAGATCAGTATCATTCCCTCTTTATTAAACAATTGAATAAATAACAACCTAGGATAGGTTACATTAATGAAGACAAAAGCGATACTATTCGCCTCTGTTCTGCTTGTTGGTTGTCAAATGACACCCAATGAGCAAACACCAGATCCGTCTTCAGCCAATCAAGATATTGAAACTACCACTTGGGAATCAACCTATTTAATAGAAAATGATTTGTGGGGTTATATTAGTAATGAGCTGAAAATGGATATTCCTGATAATGTCAGGATCAGAAATCAAATCAAATCTTATTTGGCCAAAGAAAGCTATTTGCGGAATGTGACATTACGCGCAGAGCCTTACATGTACTGGATTGTTGAAAAAATTGATCAACGCCACCTGCCAATGGAGCTTGCCCTGGTTCCTATCGTTGAAAGTGCTTTTAATCCCCATGCAACCTCACAGGCTCAGGCTACAGGTTTATGGCAAATTATTCCATTGACTGGTCAGTCATATGGATTAAAACAAAATAAATGGGTTGATGAACGCAGAGATGTCGCTGCCTCGACTAGTGCAGCACTAAATTTACTTGAACGATTAAATAACCTATTCGACGGTGATTGGCCTTTAACACTTGCTGCTTATAATTGTGGCGAGGGTTGTGTGCTTAATGCCATCAAGAAAAATGAAGAGCTTGGATTACCTACTAATTATTGGTCGTTATCACTCCCCAAGGAAACAATGAATTATGTACCAAAAATTTTGGCTCTCAGTAATATATTACGCAATAGCGAACAATATGCATTGCAATTACCAACAACCAATAAAAATAATGCGCTTATCCAGGTTAATATAGGCGAACAAATTACCTTACCTCAAGCAGCAAGACTTTCTGGACTGCCATTAACCGCTCTTAAAGCCTATAATCCAAATTTAAAACATAATATAACACCTCCAGCTGGTCCCTATACTATTATGCTACCAACAGATAAAGCTGATCTGCTTAAGGATGCGCTTTCGGATCAAGACGTATTAAATAGTATTCGCCTTGCTGTTGCCAACAATAATAAACAGATATTGGCTAGACAGCGTGCTATCAGTAATTACAAAGTTAAACGCGGTGACTCCTTATCGATTATTGCCAAACGTTTTAATACTACAACCGATAAGCTTAAGTCACTTAATGGTATGAAAACAGCCAACCTGCGGATCGGGCAAACATTAAAAATTAGCGGTAAAAATAGTTATCGTGCACCAACTATGATTGCTAAAAATAGCACTTCATCAGGCAAGAAAGGTAAAGTAAATATCAAGACCTACAAAGTCCGTCAAGGTGATTCCTATTACAGTATTGCTAAACGCCACGGCATCGATCTTAAAGATCTGATGAATTGGAACTCTAGCGTTAGAATAGCAGATTTAAAACCGGGCATAACACTGACTATTCACCTCTAATAATATTATGGCAAACTAGCCCTTCGCGCGAAGGGTTATTTTGCGCATTAATAAAAATTGACGATTATTTCTTTTTATCATTAGGTATTGAGATAATAATTTATCCCACTTGAACTTGTCCGTAGTCTGGACTGGTAAAATAAAAAATAGCAAATACTGAAAAAAATAAAAAATAGAGAATAATAAAAATCAAACTAATAATAAATGCAGCCAATCCAGCTCTATTCCAAGTATCTTGTACAAGTTTAAAGGTTTTTACATCACTATAATTACCATTACGCCATGCCCACTCATTTCCTTTAATACCACATACAAACATCCAAATAAAATTAAATAATGGAATAATACACAGCAACGGCCAGTAAGTTCGATTGCCAAATCCCCAAAAAATACTAAACATAAAAGCGCCCCAATTCCACTGCTTAACACCTTCCGGTATTGTTTTTGTTTGGACCTGATTTTCCATAATTTTCTCCTAAAAATAACAAGTAAAAAGCAACTGAAATATAGTCTATTTTATTATCAAATCAAATTTTCTTTTTTATTATATTTAATATTTTATTATAAATAAAAAAATAAATAATTATTTAATTAACTTAAAAAGAATAAAAATACCAATTTATAAAATAATGTTTATAATTAAAAACAATTTAACATTCATTATCTAAAGCAACTTTAAATAAGATTATTGGTGAAATAAAAATCTACTATTTAATATATAATAAATCCGACATAAATTTTTCATCATAAATTATATTAATACTAAAAGGAACAATAATGGACTATTGCTCAATTTTATTCAAATTAGGTTTAAAAATTCTATTGTTTACTTTAATTACTGCTAATAAATTTATTTATGCCAATACTTCTACGGTTGATATTGCAAAACCACTAGAAAATGGCATTTCATACAATACATTTTCTGAACTTCCTTTCACTCAAAGTGGCATTAGCTTTAATAATGATATCCAATCAAATCCAATACTAGACAATAAAGCGGCTAAGATTATTATCGCAGAAATTACTAGCGATAAGCCCTCTAATCTACAAGGCACAATCGGCATTAAAGGAACTATTGCAGATCTGATTATTGGGCACCTCGAAAAACTCAAGATTTTCAATTAACCCTTGGCTTTCATTCTAAATAATTAGATTTTTTTTGATTATCACGCTACTGATTCTATCGCACATTGCCCTGGCTAGGGCCATTTGACCCATTCTGGGCGTCAGAAAGCCACGATGCACGCGCTCTGGAAGTACGCCAACCGCTTTAGGTTGTAACATGCTGCCATCATCGTCATGGCAAAATTAGCGCGCACCTGTCCAATGGTGCGGATCAGTTTTCTACCCATTTGTTCCATCGCCGCAAATGCATGTTCAACCCGTGCCCTAGTCTTTGCAATCCTGTGGTTTCGCCCTTGCTGAGTCTTGGACAACGGTTTGTTTCGATGGCCTTTACGCTGAATCTGGCTCCTATAGCCGTTTGCCTTCAGCCAAGCTTCCCGCTCCGCAGAGGGATAGCCTCGGTCGGCGTAGATATTGCGATTGGTGTTGGCCTTGTCAATGACCCTTTCGAAATGCTGACTGTCGTGGGTGCT
>NZ_NHNG01000672.1:0-2380 GCF_002287155.1 Arsenophonus sp. ENCA | reverse complement strand
GTAAAGGCCATCGAAACAAACCGTTGTCCAAGACTCAGCAAGGGCGAAACCACAGGATTGCAAAGACTAGGGCACGGGTTGAACATGCATTTGCGGCGATGGAACAAATGGGTAGAAAACTGATCCGCACCATTGGACAGGTGCGCGCTAATTTTGCCATGACGATGATGGCAGCATGTTACAACCTAAAGCGGTTGGCGTACTTCCAGAGCGCGTGCATCGTGGCTTTCTGACGCCCAGAATGGGTCAAATGGCCCTAGCCAGGGCAATGTGCGATAGAATCAGTAACGTGATAATCAAAAAAAATCTAATTATTTAGAATGAAAGCCAAGGGTTAATTGAAAATCTTGAGTTTTTCGAGGTGCCCATAAAAGTATTTTTAATTCATCTATTTCAGGATTAATGATAATTAATGCTGTCTCATCTTTTAGATTGCTGGAAAATAACTTAAAAGAAAATGAAAAAAATAATACTGGCAAGAAAAAGAATTTAATAGTTCATGGTTCTAGGGTTTTATCTGCCATAACTTTATTAAAACTAGTAAAACGAATAAATAAAAATGAAAAAATCATTATATCTGACATAGATAAACAAGAAATTGAAGATACATTAAAGTCTTTGATTGATTTATCATTTCAATATATCAACAACAAATATCCAAATGCTTATTTAGCCCGTTTTTTTTCTAATAGAGAAAAAATAAAAGAACTCATTAGTTACCTTAAAATTAATCTAATTTAATCCTTCAAAATCAAGCATGAATTCCATTTCATTAAACTTTTGTGTGTTGCGGTAAACCACAAAAGGGAGCGAGCCAGACGCGCCAGAAATATCAGGCAATCAAATCAATTTAAGGATGTGTGAATGCGGCTCTGCGCTCGTGGGACAGTCAACACTATAAATTATCTTTCAAATAGCTAAATATAGTTTGATTACGTTTACCCGTCCGTGATGACTGTAATCGGACACCAAGAGGCACTTGGGCACACATCCTAACTTTTCAGCAAATGTTAACAAGGAGTACACATGATGAGATTGGACAATCCACGCATTGTAACGGCTAAGCATCCCAATATGGGTAATTTGGTTGGAGTGACTAATGGTAGTCGTAATTTAAGTGACTCAAGATACTTAAGCAGTATTGATATATGGAATGACGACGACATGGAAACACGCACTTTCAAAGAAATCATACAGTGCTTAACAAAAGAAAATAAGCGTCTTAAAAAAGAGAATCGAAGGCTGATGAAGATATATCGAGAAATTGGCGGGCTATGCAGGATTTGAACCTGCAACCAAAGAATTAAATCCTCTGCTATACCATTAAGCTAACAGCCCAATGGTAATTATAGTGCAGGCATCAAGAAAGCTTTAACCACCAGAGATAGAATACCTAAAATACCCGCACCTAACATCCACCGGATTAACTTTTGTTCAGCTCTAATACCCGACATCTCTAGTTGCAGGTCTTTGCGAACATCAGATATTTGAGCGTCTACTCTTTCGAAACGTAAATTCATCTCAGCAGATAAATCTTTGCGGGCATCGGCGATTTCTTTTCTAACATCAGCTATATCACGCTTAACATCAGCAATATCAGCTTTAGTCGCCACATCAGCAACCTCATGAGATTTACGTACAACAAGCGAAATAGCCTTAGCTTGCTGACTAGTAAGTCCAGCCGTTTGAAGCTCTTCTGATGCTTGTAGTGTATCAAATGCAACCTGACCCATAGGAAATCCTCCTTTTTGGTAAGTATAAAGGGTTTAGGGTTCCATCTGCAAAATCTTTCACGTTAATACCTTTATTCTTTTAATTCCGGAGAAATATTTTATGTCTAAATTAGTGGTTATTGAAAATACCGTTGTTCGTCAAGACGTTTTCGGGCGTTATTGTCTGAATGATTTACATAAAGCCGCGGGTAATAATAGAAAAGATAGTCCCACACATTGGCTTGCAAATAGTAAAACTCAAGAATTGGTTGAACAATTTGTAAGCGATACAGGAATTTCTGTATCGGTCATAAAAGGAGGTATAGAGCAGGGAACCTACGTTGCTAAAGAACTGGTTTATGCTTATGCCATGTGGATTAGTGCAGCTTTCCATCTCAAAGTTATCCGGACGTTTGATGAAGTTATTTATACACCTATCCAACCACTAACCGATAAAGTTCAGGCTGGATTAGCAATGCTGGCATTCTGCAAACAAGAATTGCGTATCGCCCCTTCTGGTATGCTTGGTGGAATGAAAAATCTACAGTCTTCTCTTGGCATGCCGGATATACTTCCTGCTTACGCTGTTGATGCACCAGAAGGGAGTTTAACGGGTTCAAGCGAAGTAACGCATTCTTTTACGGAGCTTTTGTTGCTTCATGGGAAAC
>NZ_NHNG01000373.1:0-2383 GCF_002287155.1 Arsenophonus sp. ENCA | reverse complement strand
TGGCGTAACTCTTAGGGATAAGCGCCGGCGGCGGAGGGGCTACCTTTACACTACCTTCTGTGCCATGTTGCTCACAGTATCGACAGCCGTATTTTTCACGGATATAACGGGTAACTTGCACGTGAGCAGGTATAAACTCAAGCTCTTCACGCACTTCTCCACCCATCACGTGCATCGGCTGATGGCAGCAATCACACGCCTGCTCCCCGGACGGTAGGTGAACAATAATTTCCCTGCGCGGCAGATGGGGTGGCAGTCGTGGGCGGCGTTTTTTCGCAGACGAAGGAACAGTTGCATCCGGGACGGCATCGTCCGTAATACTATCATTGTCGTCAGATAATTGGGTTTCACAGGCTTCGTCATCGCTGGGCGCCGCGTCGGGTCGATCCGCCTCAACTTCAGCTTCGTTAAAAACCTCACCCTGCGGGGAAAGCGGCTCGGCGCTGCGCCCAAAGCGTTTTCGGCGGCAAAGATTTAACTCTTCCAGCAGAATTTGGTATTTTTCCTGCCAATGAAGATTTTCGCGCTGAAAATCAACGATAATCTGTTTTAGCAAATTGATATCGTTGGGTAAGTTATCTATCGAGATATTCATGACGTGACTTTACCATGCCGCGGCAAAATCCTCCGCAAAATTTAACTGGCTATCCTGCAGTTGAGTGGTTGGTGCAGGCGCATTTTAGCCAGGTCGACACCAGCGAGCAACCAGTACCACTGTTCTTCGGTCAATTGTAAGGTTTTTTGACTGGCAGCAGGCCAACGGAAAAAATCTTGCTCCAGGCGTTTGTACCAGAGACAGAAACCGGTTTTATCCCAGTAAAGGGCTTTTACCTTGTCACGATGTCGGTTGCAGAAGACGAACAGGGCCTCATCGAAAGGGGAATGTGCCATATCCTGCTCGATAATCAGCAACAGGCCGTTGATACTCTTACGAAAGTCAACATGACCTGAATAGAGGTAAATGGCTGGCACTTCGACAAACATCTTCATGGTGCCATCTCGCGAATGAAGGTTGCCAGCCAACACGGAGAAATTCCGGTTGTCAGCCGTAACGTACAGTGAGACAGCTCCAGGGTGATAATCAAATGCGTTTGTGCCTTCTCTATCGTGGAGATTTTAGTCGTCAACTTTTCATCCCTGGAGGTCATAAGCGCATTTGGCGCCATGGCGTGAATAAAATGCGTGGGCTGTTCTTTCACAGGATAAAGCCGCTTTTTTGCATTGCAGAATGCGCTGCGGGTAATCGTATTCTGACGACAATACTGAGTTGGATTTAATCCAGAACATTTCTGAGCTTCAATGATGGCTCGCCATTCATCATCTGTACGGTAAACTCCCATCTAATATTTCTCCTCAATTTTTAGAGATGAACATGATGACAAATTAGGAGAAGTAAAAAAATGTGCGGATTTAACGACGCTTACGAAAAAACCGCCATGACCATTCGTACCGTGTTAAGTGCTTACGTCAAAGCGTTGCGTTACTGTCAGGGATTGGAAAAAGCAGGCAAGCCACCTTTCTCCATTCGGGAATGGGTGCAAAATGCCAATGAAGATGCCTGGATTTTCATCTCCAGTGATGGTCGCTTACATACTGCCTTAAAGCCGTTAATCGTAAGCGTCATTGGAACCACACAGTGCGCTGCTGCGTGGTTTAAGGTAAGGTGATTTTCCAGGGTAGTAGTGCGTTCCAGTCGATATCCTCATCTGGGTATTTTAGCGCCGTCAGCAACGCCAAAAGATAATCGTATGGGTTAAGTCCATTGATACGTGCACTTTCCACCAGGCTGTACAATAGCGCGCTGGCATGGGCACCGGATTCCGTATTGGCAAACAGCCAGTTTTTTCTACCAATTACAAAAGGCTTTATCGCCCGTTCGGCGCGGTTATTGTCGATACTCAAACGACCATCCTCCAGATAGCGCATCAGCTTTGGCCATTGTTTTTGACAATAACCAATGGCTTTACCCAGATAGCCTTTCGGGAGCACCTTCGTCTTTGATAACCAGGCTTCAAACTCCTCCATCAATGGACGCGCTTCGCTCTGTCGCCGTCGGTAAATCTCTTCAGGAGAAAGCCCTTGACACGTTTTTTCTATCCGGTACAGTTTCTGAATTAACCCTAAGGCCCAAATGGCTTTGCCTACTTTGGTATTCGGCTGGGCTCGCCGAGCCTCTTCAAATTTACGGCGCGCATGCGCCATGCAGCCAACGAGTTGAGCTTCCGTGCCATGATAACCCGCGTAGCCATCAACTTGCAGATACCCCGTATAGTTTACCAGGAATTCGCTCGGGCAACGCCCGCTGCGCGAGTCTTGGTAGTCGTAGATAACCAGGTGCGGCGTGTTATCTTCCACATTTCGCACATCACTGCCGGTGCCATAC
>NZ_NHNG01000583.1:0-2395 GCF_002287155.1 Arsenophonus sp. ENCA | reverse complement strand
CTTTTTCGGCATGACAATGCATTCAGATGTACAAAAATTAGAACCCGGTGAAAAAATCCAGTTGGTGGAAGTAGATGGTAGTGCTTTTGGTGGTCCAGTTTTGCGTTTTCATGCTTACAATCTTCGTTACGCCGCCCCCCGAGGAAATTGAAAAGGCAGAAGATAAATTAAAGCCGAAGCCTATCTGGTGGCAAGGTAACGAATATGGTGCATGGCCTTATGAAATTTCGGGTTTATCAAAAAGTAGTGAGGGCAGCCAAGCCAGACCGATACTGAAAGTGGGGAATATTGATAGTCTGATATCATCACTTTGCCTAGAATTTGATGATATGGTTCAGGCAAAAGTATCCATTTATGAGACTTTTTCGCATTATCTGGATAGCAGAAATTTCCCTGATGATAATCCTACCGCGGATCCGGATGAATGCTTTAAGCAGGTATTTTATGTTGACCGAAAAAGTCATGAAGAAGCGGGGGGAATTATTCAGTTTGAACTGGCTTGTCCGTTTGATTTACAAGGCGTTATGTTGCCAGTACGTCAAATTCATAATCTTTGTTACTGGTGCATGCGGGGTTGGTATCGTTCAGGTAATGGGTGTGCCTATAATGGTAAACGCTATTTTGATGATAAAGGCAATTCGGTGGATGACCCCGCCTTAGATGAGGCTGTCGCAAAAGGGGTATTTACAATAAAAATAATTTAATTTTTTCTTTAAAATCAAAATATTGAAATCATTAAAAACATGATACTACCTCTTTTGCGACAGCCTCTAGATGTTTGTGGTGGGCTGATGAGCGATTGTAAAAAGCGATTTGGTGAAAATGTACCCTTGGATTTTGGCGGATTCCCTGCGGCAGGGTTAATACGATGATAACAAAAAGTCTTACCGAAGCAATATTTAATCACGTTAAAACGGCATTTCCGCAAGAAGCCTGCGGGGTTATTTGCCAAAAGAGCCGTGTGAAACGCTATTTTCCTTGCCGTAATCTTGCTGCAAATCCCACTGAACAATTCGAATTATCACCGGAAGATTATGCCAATGCCGAAGACTGGGGACTGCCTGTTGCTATCGTCCACTCACATTGTGGCGACGGCGTGACAACACACCCAAGTGAAATAGATAATCTGCAATGCGATGCCAGTGAGTTACCGTGGATAATTGTGTCGTGGCCAGAGGGGGATTTGCGTATTATTCAACCAAGAGGGGAGCGTGAATTAACGGGAAGGGCGTTTGTTTTGGGTTACTCCGATTGCTGGACACTGATTGTTGATTATTTTCGGCAAGAACACGGTATTACATTGAATAATTATAGTGTCACTTATCCATGGTGGGAACAAGGTGAAAACCGTTATATGGATAATTTCGCTAAAGAAGGTTTCGTTGAAATTAATGACATACCCAAAGTGGGCGATGTGGTTATTATACAGGTTCAGGCTGATGTCGCCAATCATGCAGGTATTTTGCTGGATAACGGCATGCTGCTGCATCATCTGTACGGGCAATTAAGCCGTGTCACTCCCTATAGTGATTACTGGCGTGACCGAACCGTCAAGATTGTCAGAAGGAAAGAATGGGCATGAGTGAACTAAAAACGGTTAGGCTATATGGAAAACTGGGCGCAAAATTTGGACGAGTCCATCAACTGGCTATTAGCTCCCCAAGAGAAGCCATTAAAGCATTATGTGTGCTTTACTCAGGCTTTGAGCGTTATCTGGCTGATGCCCATTTGAGAGGCGTAGAGTTTGCGGTCTTCAAGGGAAAGCATAATATAGGCGAAGATGATTTTCACCTTGATACAACACAGGATATTCGCATTGCCCCGATAATTAAGGGAAGTAAAAACGGAGGACTGTTCCAAACCATATTAGGTGTAGCAATGATAGGAGCAGCAATGATGCTGGGGCCTGTTGGGTGGGCAGCCTTTGGGGCAGGCGGGTTTATGGGTGGCGCTTTAGCGTTAGGCGGGGCATCAATGGCATTAGGCGGTATAGCGCAAATGTTGTCACCTCAGCCGCCTGGAGCTTCCGTTCGTGAGGACGCTGATAATAAACCGTCTTATGCGTTTGGCGGTGCGGTGAATACGACAGCGCAGGGTAATCCAGTGCCGTTATTGTATACTTTGGATAGAAAAGAGATAGGTGGGGCAATCATATCCGCGGGGATTTAGAGGCTGTCGCAAAAGCTCATGTTATCGATTAAAATTTGCTTTATTCGTTTTAAACGCAGATCTTTTATGACCGTATTTACTCGCAAACTGGAATCGCCTTCTCACACCAAACGTAAGTTTGTCAAAGCGCAAAATCTACCTATCTTGGAGGGTTCTGTTTCCCTTTGCGATTATCTCAAGCAAATTGGTGAACGTAGGGCATTTATTGTCACAGAGATTTTGGATG
>NZ_NHNG01000568.1:0-9093 GCF_002287155.1 Arsenophonus sp. ENCA | reverse complement strand
TAAAGCTCGAATTTACCCTGCATGCAATGGCCTATAACTTATCAAGAGCGGTTGCTCTGATATTATGGATGATTTTTAGTCTATTATTTGTACAAACTAAAATCAGAAAAAGAGAAAATCTGCACGGTGGGATATTGTTGAAAAAAAATTCCACCCCTTTTGCGACAGCCTCTAGAGGGCGTGGTTGCGCCGCACTGCGGATAAAAATTGTCTAATGCTTTAAGAATTAGCAATAAACTGTTCACGCAGCAATTGAATTTGATCGCGTAAACTGGCTGCTTGTTCAAATTCAAGATCTTGTGCATAACGATACATTTGTGCTTCTAACGCCTGAATTTTAAGCTCCAATTCTTTGGTCGAAAGTTTCTGATAATCTTCGATAATCGGTGATATTTGCGGTTGTTTATGTTTACCTTTTGCCGATATTGGTACACCGACTTGTAAAATATCGCCAACTTTTTTATTTAAACCTTTAGGCACAATACCATGCTGTTGATTAAAGGCAATTTGCTTTTCGCTACGACGTTCCGTTTCTTTAATCGCTTTTGCCATTGAATCAGTAACCTTATCGCCATATAAAATAGCTTTACCTTTCAGGTTACGCGCTGCACGCCCAATAGTTTGAATTAATGAACGCTCTGAACGTAAAAATCCTTCTTTATCTGCGTCTAAGATAGCAACTAGTGATACCTCTGGCATGTCCAGTCCTTCACGCAACAAGTTGATGCCCACTAAAACATCAAATAAGCCTAATCGCAAATCACGAATAATTTCGACCCGTTCAACGGTATCAATATCTGAATGCAAATAGCGAACCTTTATGTCATGTTCTTGCAGATAATCGGTCAAATCTTCTGCCATTCTTTTGGTTAACGTTGTTACTAGCACTCGTTCATTTACCGCTGTACGCAAATTGATTTCAGATAACAGATCATCAACCTGAGTAGCTACCGGACGAACTTCAATTTCGGGATCGAGTAAGCCAGTTGGCCGCACAACTTGCTCAATAATTTCATTTGCCGATTTTTCCAATTCATACTTACCTGGCGTGGCAGAAATATAAATTGTTTGTGGGGAAAGTGCTTCAAATTCCTCAAAACGTAATGGGCGATTATCCAACGCAGAAGGTAAGCGAAAACCATATTCTACTAATGTCTCTTTACGCGAGCGATCACCACGATACATACCGCCAATCTGTGGGATGGTGACATGCGATTCATCAATAACTAATAAACCATCTGCGGGTAAATAGTCAAACAACGTTGGTGGTGGTTCACCGGTTGCACGGCCAGAAAGATAACGTGAATAATTTTCAATACCAGAACAATAACCCAATTCATTCATCATCTCTAAATCAAACTGGGTACGCTGTGTTAACCGCTGCTCTTCAACAAGTTTACTATTTTCCAGTAGTAATTTACGTCTTTGTGCCAATTCAGTTTTAATCTGCTCCATGGCTTCAAGGATACGCTCACGTGGAGTTACATAGTGAGTTTTAGGATAAATGGTAAATCGCGGTACATTATGTTGGATCTGTCCGGTTAAGGGATCAAAAAGCGCTAGCCGTTCTACTTCCTCATCAAATAATTCAACTCTTAACGCATATTGATCTGATTCGGCAGGAAAAATATCAATCACTTCCCCCCTAACTCTAAATGTACCTCGCTGAAATGCTTGATCATTGCGGCTATATTGCAAATCGGCCAGGCGGCGTAAGATAGCTCGCTGATCAATAATCATACCTTTGGTTAAATGAAGCATCATTTTTAGATAGCTATCAGGATCACCTAAACCATAAATCGCTGATACCGAAGCAACAACAATAACATCACGTCTTTCAAGCAGTGCTTTAGTGGCAGAGAGTCGCATCTGTTCAATATGCTCGTTAATAGAAGCATCTTTTTCAATAAAGGTATCGGAGCTTGGAACATATGCTTCTGGTTGATAATAATCATAATAAGAAACAAAATATTCCACCGCATTGTCAGGGAAAAAAGCCTTCATCTCACTATATAATTGTGCAGCCAACGTCTTATTGTGAGCCATTACCATTACCGGGCGGTTAACCTGCTCAATAACATTAGCGATAGTGAATGTTTTACCCGATCCAGTGACACCAAGTAAGGTTTGATGAGCCAATCCATCATTAAGACCTTCGATTAATTTCTTTATTGCTGCGGGCTGATCACCGGCAGGTTGAAATTCAGCATGCAATTTGAAGACTTTACTCATCTAACCCTCTCTACTAAAAATATTTCTTTATCATACTGGATAAAAAAACAGTTTCAATGTCAGCTGAAATAAAAAATCAGTTTCATTCACAACCAATTATTTACATATATTTATTATTTTAATAACTTAGTTATCCCCAAGCTTTTTTTTACCTTGAATTATATTTTATGCTAATCAGCCAATGTAAAACTTTATTATATATCATTTCAGACTTGATTTTATATAACATGTTAATATTTATATAATTTTACTTCAGAGCCGAGAATGGCATCAACTGCCCGCCAAGCCTCATCCCATCTCGGTTAGCGTAACTTTTCTAGATCTAATACACAAGGTTATCCACAGGAATAGTGGATAACTCAAGAAATTCTTTTCAGTATCAATAGTTGTAAGATTTTCACTTGAGCATTGGCAACCATTTTTGCCAAAAAAATAATCATAAAAAAAAATTTTTTTTATAAGTAAAAAAAAGAAAAATAGCATTTCATTTGTTGCAATTAAGCTAATTCAAGCAAAAGATGGCTAAAGCGACATAACGCTTTAGCCTAAAAACTAGTCCTATTACAGTAGGTTATCTAAATTGACAAATTTGCCAAGCGAATGAGATTGCCAATTTGGCAAATGCGGAATAACTCCTAAACATGGCGCTGACATCCGTTGCTGTAATGTTAGCAAATAATCCTGCTGATATTGACCCGGTAAAACAATCTCATTAGCCACCCAGCCTGCCAATAATAAGCCACTTTGCTCAATGGCCTGTGCGGTTAATATTGCATGGTTAATACAACCCAATTTTATGCCAACTGTTAATATCACTGGCAATTGCTGTTGTATAACCCAATCAGCCAAAGTGTGCTTAGCACAAAGCGGTGTATACCATCCCCCAACACCTTCGACAATAATCCAGTCAGCAGATTGTGTTAATTTATTTAATCCTGTATGCATTATCTGCCAATCAATAAGCTCCCCTGTTAGTTGACTAGCAATATGGGGTGACGTTGCTTGAGCAAAAACGATCGGATTAACATCATGGTAATTCAGTTTCACGCTACTATTTTTTTTTAATAACTGAGCATCTGAATTTCTTAAGCCAATGGTTAACTGTTCACTGCCTGAGGCTACCGGTTTATAGCCCGCTGTTTGATAACCCTGATCGGCAGCTGCTTGTAGCAGCGCACAGCTGACGACTGTCTTACCCACATCTGTGTCAGTTCCGGTGACAAAAAAACATCTATTCACGATATAACATTCCATAAACCAGTTGATAAGTTAAAGGAAATTGCTGATTAATATGAGGATAATGATCAACCAGTTTAGCTAACTGGTTTTTTGTCATTAGACCCTGCTGCTGACGCCCATCCGTTAGATAAGTCGCGCCAATACCCTTTATAGATTGAAGTAAACAAGCAAATGTAGGGTAAGTTAAATGCCAGCAACGCTGTTCTAAACTATGCGGCCAATCGCGACAAGCCTGCTTAATTTGTTCAAAAGTCATAAAAGAATTAATGTGCCGGTTATTATCAACTTTTTGCCAACACTGTTGTAGCTCTTGTAATGAACCATCGACTAAAGTAGAAAAAGCAACGACCCCACCCTTTTTAGTAACACGATATAACTCACTTAATGGGGTAGATAAATTACTACACCACTGAATAGCAAGATGACTAAAACAGAGATCAACACTTTCATCGGCCAGTGGTAACCTCTCCATATCGGCCTGGATATAGCTCATAGCTGCTTGCTTTTGTTGAGCAATGGCTAACATTGATGCAGACAGATCGAGGGCAATAACCCGTTTTCCGGCTAACTGCCACTGCGCACTGAAATAGCCGGTACCACAGCCAGCATCCAGCACTTTTTTACCAGGTATTGCAGATAAGCAATCAAACAAATGTTGGCCACTTTGTTGTTGAAATAATGCAATATTGTCGTAATTTTTGGCCGCCCGCCCAAAAGCATGAGCAATCGCTTGCTTATTCATCGGCGTCGTTGTTAAAGAAGTCATTTAATGTTTCCATTAACTGTGCAATATCGGCTAATTGATGATTTGCCATCAAGGTGATTCTTAATCTTGCACTACCCGCTGGTACCGTTGGCCGCCGAATAGCTTGTACCCAAAATCCTTGCTGGCGTAAAAATTGAGATAACTGTAAACAGCGTTGATTACTACCAACAATGAGTGGCTGAATTGCGCTAGCTGAATTTAATAGTGGCAATTGATAGTAGTTGGCTAATTGACGAAAATAATCGATATTGCGCTGTAAATTGGCTCTTAATTCATCTGCTTGACGAATTTGTCTAACCGCCTCAGTTAATGCCACAGCTTGAGCCGGAGGCATTGAAGTACTATAAATCAAATGGCGAGCATATTGCAGAAAATAGTCAGCGGTGTTTTCATCACAAAGCAATGCCGCACCACTTAGACCAAAAGCTTTACCAAATGTCACCACCAGCAGTTCAGGCTTTATCTTATGTAGATAACAACTACCTCTGCCTTCATGGCCTCTTACGCCAATACCATGGGCATCGTCCACTAATAACCACGCCTGCGCTTGCCGCGCCACTGCCTGCAATTGAGCTAAAGGGGCACTATCGCCATCCATACTAAATATACCTTCAGTGGCAACCAGTGTTTTACCAGTATGATTGGTCGCCAAAAGATGCCTTAAGGCGTCAGGTTGATTGTGGGCAAAACGTTGTAATCTAGCTGGCGATAACATCGCGGCTTCCAGTAAGGATGCATGACTGAGTTTATCGGCCACAATATGATCATTTTTGTTCATTAAGGCCGTTATTACACTTTGATTTGCCGCATAGCCGGAAATAAATAACAAAGCACGGGGGTAACCTAACCAATCGGCAAGCTGTTGCTCTAATTGGGCGTGAGCGCAATTAAAACCGATAACATGACCAGAACTTCCACTACCTGTTCCATATTGGCTTAATCCTGTTTGCCAGGCTTTAATAATTGCCGCATGATGACTTAATCCCAGATAATCATTACTTGAAAAATTGACATACTGCTGTTGATCAAAGATTAGCGTACACGCATCATTTTTTTTAATTAGCTGCCGCTGCCGCCACAATGCTTGCTGCTTGCGCCTATCAAGTTGACGAGTTAAAAATGTTGACCAATTCATTATAGTGCCGCGTTATAAAACTGTTCCGTATCCACTTGCATCATAGCTTCTTCCAGCCGCTCAATTTGCTGGTGGTGAGTCAAGGCGGTTGCAATCGGTTGAGGATTAATATTTAGCTTGCGAAAAAGTTGCTGATCTTTGTCTTCTTTGGGATTAGCGGCCGTCAATAACTTACAGCCATAAAAGAGGGAGTTAGCCCCAGCCATAAAACAGAGTGCTTGCATCTGTTCATTCATCTGTTCACGGCCAGCAGAAAGCCGGACAAAAGAGGTTGGCATCATAATACGGGCAACAGCGATGGTGCGAATAAAGTCAAAAGGATCGACATCATCATTATCTTCAAGGGGCGTGCCTTTTATTTTTATTAACATATTAATCGGTACACTTTCAGGAGCCTGCGGTAAATTAGCTAATTGAACCAATAGCGCCGCCCGATCAGTTACCTTTTCACCTAAACCAACAATTCCACCAGAGCATACCTTCATGCCTGCCTGACGAACTACATCAATCGTATCCAGCCTTTCTTGATAGGTTCGAGTGGTAATGATGCTGCCATAAAATTCAGGTGAGGTGTCTAAATTGTGATTGTAATAATCAAGTCCAGCCTCCGCTAACCGGTGTGCTTGCTGATCATTTAATTTACCCAGTGTCATGCAGGTTTCTAAGCCTAATGCTTTGACTTCTTTCACCATGGTTTCGAGATAAGGCATATCGCGTTCATGGGGATTGCGCCAGGCAGCGCCCATACAAAAACGGGTTGAACCGGCTTTTTTGGCTTGTTTAGCCGACTCGATCACTTGCTGGACTTCTAATAGTCGTTCGGCTTTTAATCCGGTTTTATAGCGAGCACTTTGTGGGCAATATTTGCAATCTTCCGGGCAGGCGCCGGTTTTAATGGAGAGTAAAGTACTAATCTGGATCTGTTGCGGATCAAAATGTTGACGATGAACTTGCTGAGCTTGAAAAAGTAATGCAAAAAAAGGTAAATCAAATAGTGCTTGTGCCTGACTAAATGTCCATGGTTTTTCCATCTTCACCATTCTCTCTTCTGAAACAAAAAGTATTGCCAGTTTAAATAACTGCGTTATCATGTCAACTAAAATAAATATAATTAGTTGACTATAGATAATGAAAATCGACGATCTTAATTTTGATGCAAAACATATTTGGCACCCATACACTTCAATGACCAAACCAATACCAGCCTATCCTGTCGTGCGTGCTTCAGGTGTCGAACTTGAATTAGCTGATGGCAGAAAATTGATTGATGGTATGGCTTCCTGGTGGGCAGCAATTCACGGCTATAACCATCCCGTACTCAATCAGACCGCTACAGAGCAATTAACGAAAATGTCCCATGTAATGTTTGGCGGCATCACACATCCAGCAGCGACTGCTTTGTGCCGACAATTAATCGATATAACTGATGATAAATTAGAGTGTATTTTTCTGGCTGATTCCGGCTCAGTTGCGGTCGAGGTGGCATTAAAAATGGCATTACAATATTGGCAGGCACGAGGCGAAGCGCGCCACCAGTTTATTGCCTTACAACAAGGATATCATGGTGATACCTTTGGTGCTATGTCAGTTTGCGATCCGGAAAATTCGATGCATAGTCTTTATCGGGGCTATCTACCCGAACATATTTTCGTGCAAGCGCCTCAATGCGGTTTTTATCAACAATGGAATGCTGATTCTCTGATCCCATTACAAAAAATACTAACCGAACGGGCAGACAAAATTGCTGCCATCATCGTTGAGCCAATCGTTCAGGGAGCGGGCGGTATGCGAATTTATCACCCTAATTATTTGACGGCAGTGAGGGAATTATGCGATCGCTATAATATTTTGCTGATTGCCGATGAAATCGCCACCGGTTTTGGCCGTACCGGCAAATTATTTGCTTGTCAACACAGCGGCATTGCACCGGATATTTTATGTTTAGGTAAAGCGCTAACCGGTGGTTATGTTACTCTGTCAGCCACTCTGACCAGCCGTTCTATCGCAGAGACTATCAGTCTAGGTAAAGCTGGCTGTTTTATGCATGGGCCCACTTTCATGGGCAACCCGCTAGCCTGCGCGATCGCTGATGCGAGCATAACATTACTAAGGAATAGCCCGTGGCAAAAATGGGTGAAAAACATAGAAACTCAATTAATGGCTGAACTCTACCCACTGCGAGATCAACCACAAGTTGCTGACGTGCGAGTTTTAGGCGCAATTGGTGTTGTTGAAATGAAAAGCCCCGTCAATGTGCCTGAATTACAGCGTCATTTTGTCGCTGAGGGAGTCTGGATCCGGCCATTTGGTAAATTAATTTATTTAATGCCACCCTATATTATTACCGCTGAACAGCTGACTAAGTTAACGCAAGCGATAAAAAAAATAGTCATCAAGCTGTAAATTAAAAATAATTTAGTTTTCAATTACATGGGTCGTGATCCACATCGGCCCTTTGCCAACCGGATACCGATCTAATGCTTGTAGCACGCCAGTCACCGCATCTATTTTATAAACCGCAATATGATCGGACTTTTGGCCTGCGGCCAGCAAAAAATGACCGCTTTGATCAATATTGAAGCCACGCGGTTGAGTTTCGGTTGCATAAGCTGCCATCGGCGTTAATGCTAACCCCTCTGCTGTCACCTCGAAGTGGCGAATAATACTGGCAGAACGTTCACTAGCATAAAGATGACGACCATTTGGCGTAATATGGATATCGGCAGCCCAAGGTTTACATTCCGCTCCGGCAGCTAAAATGTCACAATTTTGCTTTTGCTGATAAGGTTCAAATGCAGAATAAACATTAATGGTGGCATCTAACTCATTTAAACAATAAAAAGCGTTGTGGTTAGGCGAAAATGCCAAATGGCGGGGCCCTGCGCCTTCATTAGTTGTGATCCGATAGGCAACCTGTTCGGTTAAATGTCCATTGTCATTAATGGTATAAACGCGGATCTGATCTTCCCCTAGACAAGGGACAAACAAGTGTGAATTATCAAAACTTACTCCCGATGCATGGGGATGTTTTAAATCGCCAATAACTTGAATTGGTGATTGAGCGATCCCCTGTTGATCAAACGGTAACACCATTAAATTACCCTGATGGTAAGAGGGAATAAATAACCAACGCCCCTGATTATCAGTTTCAATATGGGTTGGCGTGGCGGGAATAGCGGTAATGGCCTGTTGGCTGAGTTTTCCTTCAGCTGAAATAAGATAAGTAATAATCGCAAAATCAGGACGGATACCAACATAAAGGTGTCGACCATCACGACTAATCTGCATCGGTTGCACTTCACCTGGTAATGTCAACTGTTGCAATAATGTCAGTTTGCCCTTTTCATCCATTGACCAAACATGAATTTGCTGGCTTTCTGGACTGGCAACATACACCACTTGTTTCATTAATTAACTCCTCAGAAATAATTCGACAAAATAGCCTCAGTTATCATATCCGATCTATTGCTAAATAATGACAAAAATAGCCAAATGGTTAATAAAAAAATTTATTCATCAGCTGACTGGTGTCACTAGCTTGCAGGTTTCTATAAATTATCACTGTGTGACTAAAGGGCACCTCGAAAAACCTAAGCCGAGTTTGATTTTGCTGATAAAGTTATCGGAAGCTGGTCTACTGAGCTAACCACCATGAAGAAACGCAGCGCCATTAAGAATGACCTCTTTGCAAACCAGTATCACCAACAGACGATCGACAAGT
>NZ_NHNG01000493.1:0-2412 GCF_002287155.1 Arsenophonus sp. ENCA | reverse complement strand
AGCACCCACGACAGTCAGCATTTCGAAAGGGTCATTGACAAGGCCAACACCAATCGCAATATCTACGCCGACCGAGGCTATCCCTCTGCGGAGCGGGAAGCTTGGCTGAAGGCAAACGGCTATAGGAGCCAGATTCAGCGTAAAGGCCATCGAAACAAACCGTTGTCCAAGACTCAGCAAGGGCGAAACCACAGGATTGCAAAGACTAGGGCACGGGTTGAACATGCATTTGCGGCGATGGAACAAATGGGTAGAAAACTGATCCGCACCATTGGACAGGTGCGCGCTAATTTTGCCATGACGATGATGGCAGCATGTTACAACCTAAAGCGGTTGGCGTACTTCCAGAGCGCGTGCATCGTGGCTTTCTGACGCCCAGAATGGGTCAAATGGCCCTAGCCAGGGCAATGTGCGATAGAATCAGTAGCGTGATAATCAAAAAAAATCTAATTATTTAGAATGAAAGCCAAGGGTTAATTGAAAATCTTGAGTTTTTCGAGGTGCCCTATACAGGCATCTTCTGTAGAGAAGATTTTTGCCATATGAGGAGTTGTATTTAAAGGATAACCATATGCGCTGTAACGTGAGAATAATGAGGACTCTCCCATAATCAATATAATATTTTTATTATCGTTGTTTTTCTTTGAGACTATGGAATTGTTTAATTTCTCTATTTCACGGGTATCTGAATATTCGCTATCACCATATGAGGCAATGAGTAAATAAGCTGCATCGCCAAACACTAAAGGTATTTTATGGTGTAAGAAAACACCAAGCTCTCTTTTATCTTCTTTGATATTAGGAATCAATCTGTATTCATCTTTTATGTCAACAAGCGTTAATGCAATAGTTAAAAAAGAGAAAAGTAGCGTTATATATAAAAATGAACGATTACTACTTAAGTGTTTTTTTATTTTATTTAGAAAATAGAATAAGGCTATTGTTAAAATCAATGAAGGTAAAATTAACTGTAAAAATAACCCATATAGCATCAATAATACTTCTTTTATGTTGGTCTCAAGCATTGATTGAAGTACGGATATTGTTATATTCCCATTAGAATAGAACGAATAAATAATTTTTAAACTAATTAAAAATAAAAGAAATATCCCGATGAGCTTTTTTATTTTGCTATTACTAATAATTAATATAAAGGTTATTAAGAGAATAGTAAAAGTAGATACATGAGGGACTCTAGAATCTTCTTCAAAAACAAAAATATTCAGAAATATTGATATCAAAAAAATTAATAATAGAATGATATAGTTAATATTATTTTTTTATCTTTTTCATATATTTTATGCTTTATAAGTAACAATTAGCCCCATTACTGGGGCATCATATTAGCAACGTCGAAGCAAATTGTTAACATTAGCTTGTTGCCATTTTTCAAGCGAGTGAGTCATGACGCTATTGTGCTCGTGAGTACTGGCTTCTAGCAGTTGCTGCATTTCACGAAGTGCGGTCTCGACATCTTCCTTATGGCGAAGTAGACGACGAATAACTTGTTTTTCAACATTAAAAATAGCGGATTTAAGCGTACTGGTAATGCCGTAAATCCGGCGACATTCTTCTGCAATTATTGCTATTTGATTAACTTCGAAATGTTGAGGCGATGCGACTCCTGTCGCATGACGGAGAGCATACCAGATACCTTGCGTCCATGCTTTCTCAAATCGAAAGCCATTTGCCATGCTCCAAACCAGATGAGCCAGATTACGTGTGTCGTTGTCGGTTAAGAGTTCTGGTGCTTGTAGTAGCTCAGACTTGATCTGACAGTTACCGGTTATTTATACAGTATCTGTCAGGCTAAATTTGATTTAAATCTTTTTCTCTCCAAATTTGTTTTCCATCGTGTAAAGTTGCTATGGGTGTTCGACCGCAACACATTTTTCCTTGATGAGTACGCTGGTTATTGTATTCCTCTAACCATTTATCTAAATCAGTTTGTAATTCCTCTAAATTACCGTAGATTTTCTTACGAAAAACTACCTGGTAGAACTCTTGTAATACGGTTTTATGAAAACGTTCACAAATTCCATTAGTTTGAGGCGAGCGTGCCTTAGTTTTTGTGTGATCAATATCGTTGATAGCCAGATAAAGTTGATAATCGTGATGCTCAACTTTACCACAATATTCACTACCTCTGTCCGTCAGTATACGTAATATCGGTAATCCATGTTGGGCATAAAAAGGCAGAACCTTGTCATTTAATAAATCCGCAGCAGTTATCGAACTTTTCGTTGTGTAAAGTTTACAATGAACGACTTTGCAGTAAGTATCAATATAAGTTTGTTGGTAGATACGACCAACACCTTTTAAATGACCAACATAAAAAGTGTCCTGCGACCCCAGGTAACCCGGATGTGCTGTTTCAATCTCACCACTGGCTTCATCATCCTGTGCTTTCTT
>NZ_NHNG01000591.1:0-2416 GCF_002287155.1 Arsenophonus sp. ENCA | reverse complement strand
TCGGTGGCCTTTTTGCCGCAGCTCGGGCATCCCCGACCTTTACAGCTTTGGTAAATAAGGCGCCGATGTGGACAATGGGTATTCTCACAGCATAATTCGCGGCTTCCCATAAGTGGTGTGCCACAAGCTAGCATTTTGGTGACAACTTCTACTTCAACAGGCCTCAGTGGGTAAGTGTTTAGCAGTTCGGCCCAAGCACCGTTTCGCTGAAACAACGTTTTTAGAGGGCGAGGAGTGAATTTAGAAAGCACGGGGGGAATTTTATATGATTTCCAGAAGTTCAAGGTACCACCATTCTACCCGATATCGATTTGCAGCCGCTAGGCTGCTTCCTTGGCAATAGACTGTTTTTCTAGAATAAAAAACGGCAAATGGTTTTTACGACTAAATAATTTACATTATCTATCAAAAAAAGGTACAGCTAATGTTTTATCCCCTTATCCGAAAGGCGTTATTTCGTTTAAATCCAGAGCAAGCTGATGAAATTACCTTCCGGCAGCTTAAATATATCATGCATTCGCCGCTTAAGTTTTTGATCCGTCAGTCGGTCAATTTTAAGCCAACGACTTGTATGGGATTGACATTTAAGAATCCATTGGGATTAGCCGCCGGTCTTGATAAAGATGGTGAATGTATTGATGCTTTTGGCGCGATGGGATTTGGTTTCGTAGAAATAGGGACGGTCACACCTCGCCCACAACCTGGTAATGAAAAACCTCGGCTGTTCCGCCTGGTTGAAGCTGAAGGGCTTATCAACCGCATGGGATTTAATAATCTAGGTGTTGATAACCTGGTTGAGAATGTTAAAAAAGCAAAGTACGACGGTATTATTGGGATTAACATTGGCAAAAATAAAGATACACCGATTGAACAGGGTAAAGACGATTATTTAATTTGCATGGAAAAAATTTATTCATATGCAGGTTATATTGCTGTCAATATTTCTTCACCTAATACGCCAGATTTAAGATTGTTACAATATGGTGAAGCATTGGATGATTTATTGCAGTCAATTAAAAATAAACAACACTTATTAGCACAACAATACCAAAAGTATGTTCCTGTGGTGGTAAAAATTGCGCCTGATTTAACCGAAAAAGAAATTATTCAAATTAGCGATAGCTTAATTCGCCACCAGATTGATGGCGTTGTGGCCACAAATACAACTTTAGATCGGAATTTAGTGAAAGGATTAAGGTATTCAGAAGAAGCTGGTGGATTGAGCGGCCGACCTGTGCAATTGAAAAGCACTGAAATTGTGCGGTTGCTAACCAAGGAGTTAAAAGGACAGTTGCCAATCATAGCTGCAGGTGGAATTGATTCTTTGGTTGCAGCAAGAGAAAAATTGGCAGTAGGGGCATCATTGTTACAAGTTTATTCCGGATTTATTTATCACGGTCCTAAATTAATTAAAAATATTGTTAATTATATTTAATCTTAATTTAGGATTATAAAAAATTGACTGCTTTTTTATATATTAATATTTATTTTGTAATCTGATAATTTATTAAATTCAGGATTTTCTTTGAATATCTTTACGTAAAAACTCGAAATTTTTTCTATTATTTCTTTTATAGAAGTACTTTTTATCTTAATTTTAATTAGTATGGATTTTAAGCTTGTAAATAGTGTGATCAGATTGAGGGGTGATAAATGAAAATAAAACCCAATAATCAGTGGCGCTGGTATTACGATAATGAACATGAAAGGATGATGTTAGATTTGGCTAATGGAATGTTATTTCGTTCATGTTTTCCAGCAAAAATGTTGGTGGCATCTGCTTATGGAGAAATGACTTTTAATATTGATGATGCGGGGTTATATCATTGTATTGAAGAACAGCTGCAAAAATTATCACTTTCTGATGAGCATAGTGCGGAATTAATTTTAAATGCATTAGTTGCTTTTCGTTTTTTAAAGCCGCAGATGCCTAGAAGCTGGTATTTTTTGCCAGTAAATTGCCACGATGATTTGGTGTTGGGGGATGTTGTTCAGGTTCATATTGAAGATAGTGGACAGAAAGCATTGTTTTTAGTGGCAGAAGCAGGAAAATATGCCAGCTTATGTTTATTAATTGAGCCTAGATTAGTTTTGAAAGATCGGGTAATGAGATTTTGTGATCCGATTAAGATTATGAATAATCGCTTAATGATTTATCAACCATCAGCCAGTAGTTTAATATATGAAAGAGCTGTTTCATAAAAAAATAACCTGAATTAATCAATATTCAAGGTTTGGGCACCTCGAAAAACCTAAGCCGAGTTTGATTTTGCTGATAAAGTTATCGGAAGCTGGTCTACTGAGCTAACCACCATGAAGAAACGCAGCGCCATTAAGAATGACCTCTTTGCAAACCAGTATCACCAACAGACGATCGACAAGTTGGGTGACCCGCTGGTCAAGATCGAAACCTGTA